>JAGPBS010000001.1 GCA_018063245.1 Alphaproteobacteria bacterium
CTGATTTTAGGTGTTGTTCGTGCGTTAGCGTGTAATTTTATTTGCATTTGCGTATCCTCTGATGACTAAATAATTTATACCTAATAGCACATTACAAGAGTCTTGGCAATCATCCGTTACTATACACCGCGGGGGTGACAAAATGAGGAGCAGGGGTGATAAAGTGAGGAGCGGGAATGACAAAGAAGAAGACGGGAATAAGAAGTAATTGATAAATATCAATTACTTCTTTGATTTTGGAAATGCGAAATGATTCAGTTTCATATTGCCTGCCTCATCCAGTGTAAAATCATATTCTCTTTCTGATGGCTTGCGCACGCCTTCTTGCGGAATACCAATTTCTCTCATGAGTTTCAATGTGATCAGCGTCGAGAAGAGGCCAAAATCAGGATTTTGAATTTGCGCTGCTGTGAGTTGATGAATAAAGCTATCGATATCTTTTACGGTAAAGTTCGCTTGAGCTGTCATGTCCCGCTCGGCCAGGGGTTTGAAATTGAAATTGCCTTGGCCAATTAGCTTAAAGACGTCATTTTCATAAAGAGCTCTATTGATTCTAAATTGGGTGCCTGCTTGCTTCATAGCTTTGATGAATGGAGGCAGGCTCCAATCGAGATTGATTTTATTGCCAGGCAAATGGGAGTCAACAAGAAATTGCCGAACAGCTGTCCAGAAAGCGGTTTGGGGAATTTTCTCTCCTGTTATATTGAACATCACAACTTCAGGGAGAATATTTTTGGGTAATGAGGGGTTGAGAAGATGCGGGTTATCAAGGCGGAATCCGACAAGTAAGCCAAACTGATTTTGATCGAGGTTCTGGAGATCGATATGTTGTTCAAGATTTTCAAAAGTTAAATCGTATTTTTCAATCTGATGATTCACAGTCACGTTTTTTAACGAAAACTGGACGTGTAATCCGTTGATAGAAGGCTCGAGCCTCTCTAGATTTTGATGCTGTACTTGCGCTTCGTCCTGGTTCCATTCAGCAAGGCCCATTGGCTTTAAGAGGCTCAAGTAAGTAATGAGCTCGAAGATATTTTGGTAGTGATCTTTCGACATGCCTTCTGATCTCGAGATAATTTTGAATTGATCCACTTTGATGGAGGGGAGCGTTTTACTCTCATGATGCCAGAGTTTTGTGATGTCGTAGACGAGAGAACTTTTAAGAGACTGAGGCCTGAGAGATTCAATTTTTTCTGAGATTGTGAGGCCCTCAATCTCTAAAAGAGGCTGTTTGAGTGCATCTGTTATATCAAAGGCTTTTGATCCTAGAGTCAAAGATGAGACAGCCTTTTGGCTGTAATCCCAGTCGCCTTCAAGGGTGCCTTGATGAATGTGAATCTCTCCAGTCGGAACATCACTCTCACCCAAAATTTTGATTGTACCAGGCAGCAGTGCTTTAAAGTGAAATCCTTTTTGATCTGCATGCTTTTGGCAATTGATTGAAAATTGCCCAAGTCGAATCTTATGGGTGACTTTGCCGGAGGTAACTTGGTTGGCTGGGATCAGATAGAGGTTTGCAATATCGAGCGTATATTGATCTTTCCCAATCTCTCTGACGTCAATTGTGCCTTCGGTTTGAGGAGCGTACTCAGACGGCAGAATGGGCGTGACTGCTTTTAAAAAGGAGGGGAGATCAACCACTTCCTTTTTGAAATCATCAAGGTCATAGGCCAGGCCTTTGACAGAAAAAAGAATGAGAATGCTGAGCGTGATAGCAAAAAAATGTTTTTTGATCATGTGGAAGGCTCATTTTCTTTTTTGGCATAAAGCATGTAATTGATGGAAAGATCTTTGGGGTTTAATGAAAAACGGTCGCTTAAAGGCGAGTAAGTAATGCCCATGAGGTTTTGAACTTTTAAGCCATTGCCTTGAATTTCAGCGATGAGTTCTGAGGGTTTCAAAAACTTTTGCCAGCTATGTGTTCCTTTTGCAAGCCATCTTAAAACATATTCAGCGCCGATAATGCCAAAGAGATATGATTTCGCTGTTCTATTTAAGGTTGACATGAAAAGCAATCCATCCTTAGCAACCAATTGGCTGATGGAAGTGATAAAGAAGGAAACATCATCCACGTGCTCCACAATCTCCATAGCAAGCACAATGTCGAATCGTTTTTTGCCTTTGAGCATGTCTTCAGCCGTTTTGTGATGAGAGGTGATATCAAGCCCCATTTGTTCAGCATGGAGCTTTGCTATTTTGATGTTTCTTTCTGCGGCATCAATGCCAATAACCTCAGCGCCTAATCTTGCAAATGGTTCTGATAAAAGGCCGCCACCTGAGCCAACATCTAAGATGGTAAGGCCTTGAAATGGTTTATCTTTTGTAAGATCGCGATTGAATTCTGTTGCAATGACTTTTGTCATGTAATCAAGACGCACAGGGTTAAATTTGTGCAGAGGAGCAAATTTTCCTTTAGGATCCCACCAACTTTCAGCTAAAGAATTGAAAAATGAAATTTCATTCTCATTCGCTGTTGTTTTTTTTTGTTTTGCCATATAATCTTGAGGAGTCATCTTAATTTGTTAATCCTTGAAGTTAGTTCACAGTTTACTGCAAAGTATCGTACATGAAAAGACTTGTTTTAAAATTCGGCGGCACATCGATGGCATCAATGCCTCAAATCAAAAGAGTTGCCCAAAAAATCGCTCACGAATATCAAACACATAAAGAGATATGCGTTGTTGTCTCTGCTATGGCAGGCGTTACAGATGAATTGGTTCAGCTTTGTTCTGAGGCTAGTCTTTTGCATGATACAAAAGAGTATGACTCAGTTGTCTCAACAGGGGAGCAAGTCTCAGCTGCCCTTCTTTCCATGTGTTTACAACAGCTTGGACTCATGTCACGATCATGGCTTGGGTGGCAAATACCGATCATCACGAATGATCATCATGGCTCTGCACATATTCAGAGAATTGAAACGGCTCATTTAGAAGAGGCCTTTCAAGAGCAGGAAATCGCTATTGTCTCAGGTTTTCAAGGCGTGACTCAAAAAGGAAGAATCACAACGCTTGGACGCGGCGGCTCAGATGTTTCAGCTGTTGCACTCGCTGCAGCTTTGGGTGCTAGCAGATGTGATATCTACACTGATGTTGATGGTGTTTATACAGCCGATCCACGGATTGTGCCCCAAGCTCAAAAGATCAATCAAATCTCCTTGTCCGAAATGCGCATGCTTGCCTATATGGGCGCGAAGGTTTTACACCCGCGATCAGTTGATCTTGCAGATCGGCATTCTGTTTCAGTTCAGGTTCTTTCAACATTCTCAGACAGGATTGGGAGTGAAATGCCAGGTACCTTGGTGATTCCAGATGACCAATCGGCTTCCCTTTCACGTATTTCAGGCGTTGCTCAATTGCGTGCTCTTCATGTTGTGCGCTTCAATTTGACAGCCGGTGATAATGCATTTTTAGAAGGGTTTCTTGACCGTTTGAGACAAAATCATGTCACGATATTGTCCCTGAATGAAAGGGTTTTACATGATAAACTCACTGTGACAATTGGCTTCTTATCAAAAGATTTGCCTAAAGTTGAAAAGATATTACAGAATTCAAAGAGAGATCTTGGCTCAAAATCATATGAAATCTTGCTTTCTTATGCAAAAGTGTCTATTATAGGGATGCATTTGGCCAGAAAAGCTGAGTATATTGAGCGATTTATTAATTTATTTCATGAAAAAAAGATTTCTTATCTTCATTTTTCATTTTCTGACCAGAATTTAACAGCTCTTATCCCTGAAGATTATGTCGAGCTTGTTGTAAGAAGCTTGCATCAAGGGTTCGAACTTGATAAAAGTATAAATGAAACGTCGTTGTTATTACAGGATGAACAAAGTGGATATGCAACAAAAATTAGATAGGCTCTGGAAACGTGGTACTGATTTCCTAGGGTGTGAGTATGCAATTTTAGGTGGGGCCATGACGTGGGTTTCTGAGCGTCATTTGGTCTCAGCGATTTCCAATGCGGGTGGTTTCGGGATTCTAGCCTGTGGTGCGATGACTCCAGATTTGCTGAGTCAAGAAATTGCAGCCACAAAAGCGCTCACAAAAAAGCCATTTGGTGTGAACTTAATCACAATGCATCCAGACATTGAGAAATTAATCGAGGTTGCAGCATCGCATCAAGTTGGTCACATTATTTTGGCAGGCGGCTTGCCTTCTGCGCGTCAAATTGAAGCTGTAAAAGCCTCAGGTGCAAAGTTGATTTGCTTTGCCCCAGCTCTGGTAATTGCAAAAAAGCTCCTTAAAATGGGAACAGATGCTTTTATCATTGAAGGGATGGAAGCGGGTGGTCATATTGGATCTGTGTCAACATCTGTTCTTGCACAAGAAATTCTGCCAGAAATTCGTGATGTGCCGGTTTTTGTTGCTGGTGGTATTGGTCGCGGAGAGGCAATTTTATCTTATCTTGATCAAGGTGCTGCAGGTGTTCAGCTGGGAACCCGTTTTGTTTGTGCCTCTGAATCAATTGCACATCCACAGTTCAAAAATGCATTTATCAAGTCTCATGCCCGTGATGCGCAGACTTCAGTTCAATTAGACCCAAGATTGCCTGTAATCCCTGTGAGAGCTATTAAAAACAAGGCATCGCAAGCCTTTTTGGATAGGCAGCGTGAAATTGTCAAACAGCTTGATGATGGATTGCTTGAGTTAAAAGAAGCACAGCTTGCTGTTGAACATTTTTGGGCAGGATCTCTACGCCGCGCCGTTGTCGAGGGTGATATTGAAAATGGTTCTGTAATGGCAGGGCAATCTGTTGTTTTTGTGACAGAAGAGCAGCCTGTTGAAATAATCATCAATGACCTGCGCGCGCAAATCCATAGCGCTTTGATGCAAAGAGCTGCGTAATACCAATCGCCATTTTAAATGATCATTAAAAAGTGCTTTTTGATATTCAAGATTCGATTTATTAAAAAAATGTTTACATTTAAATAGTTTTTGTTATATACTGACCTTAAGGGCAGTAATATGCCTTTTTTATTTTTAGAGGTGAGTATGTTTCGGAGAGTTGTGAGTCTGTTAGGGCTGTTACTGGGTATTTGTGTTTTATTTGCTCCATCAAGTCTGGCGATCCTAGAAAAGAAACCAATGAAGATGGTTGACTATATTCTGGTTGAAAAAAAGAAGCGTCGTATGACACTCTTTTCGCAGAATGAAAAATTGAGAGAATATCAGATTGCCTTGGGATTTAATCCTGTTGGGCATAAGCAGAAAAAGGGTGATGGGAAAACGCCTGAGGGAATCTATACGATTGCCAAAAAGAATCCCAAAAGTGCTTTTTATCGGACACTGAAGATTTCTTATCCGAATGATCAAGATCGAGCAAAAGCACGCAGCAAAGGTGTTTCACCTGGTGGCGATATCATGATTCATGGCCTCAAGCATGGGAGAGTTGGTAAGAAACATCTCCAGTGGGACTGGACCCATGGCTGTATGGCTCTCACTAATGAAGAAATGAGAGAGATCTATGATTCGACAAGAGTCGGGACTGTGATTGAGATTCGGCCTTAGTCATTATCAAGACTTTTGAACGTTGTCATTATGCGTCACTCAGAGGGCTCCCACAGGAGCCCGTGGAGTCTTTGCGATATATCAAGAATAATTATTCTTAGTCATTATATTGATGAGATTCCACACCACCTCTTGGGGAGGTGGCTCTGAATGACGGTATGGATGGTACGTGCTCGTCATTGCGAGCCCTTTAGGGCGTGGCAATCTACTTATTTAGTTTGATGAGATTGCCACGTCAGCTCCGTCTTCGCTCCGCTACGACGAGGCTTCCTCGCAATGACGTTCTTTTTCCTTGCCTTATTATTGGCGTCCATATATGACGGGTGAGTGAATCGGCTATGTGACCTATAAAGGTAAAGTAATCTTGACTCTAAGGCCGCCTTTAGGACTATCAGAGAGTTTGATATCGCCGCCGTGTGAGAGAATAATATCGCGTGTGATCGGAAGGCCAAGGCCGATGTTGCTATTTCTTTTTATAGAATCAGTGCTTGCAAGGCGAACGAAGGGTTTAAAGACACTCTCTCTATCTTGTTTAGGGATGCCTGGACCATTGTCATCAATGTAAATGATGAGAAATTGAGTGAGCTTCTTTGTGCGGAGCCAGACGGTATCGCCATAGTCAAAACCGTTGTTGATGAGGTTAATGAGGGCGCGTTTGAGCGCATTCGGTTTGATTGGCATTTTAAAATCAAGATCCGGACTCTCATCTGATGAAAAAATGAACTTGCGATGTTGACGTTTCACTTGCGAGGTCAAATCTGTTAGAAAGTTTGAGATTTTGACGGATTGATTTTCCTCTGTGCCTTCTCCTTTTGCAAAGGTGAGATAGGCATTGATCATCTCTTCCATATCGATAATGTCATGATCGATTTCAGAGACATATTTGTCGATATTCTTTTTAGAGGCTTGGCTTGATTTGATCATCTCAAGGGCAAGATTCATGCGCGTGAGGGGGGTTCTTAAATCGTGTGAAACACCAGCGAGCATTTCAGTTCGTTGCTGAATTTGCTGTGTGATTCTTTGTTTCATTTTAATGAATGCATTGGCAGCCTGCCGAACCTCAAGGGCGCCTTTGGGCCTGAAATTTTTATCATCGCGGCCTTTACCAAAATTGTCAGCCGCATTGGCAAGGCGAATAATAGGCCTGATTTGATTGCGCAAGAAGATGATTGCGATGGTGAAAAGAATGATGGATGAACCAATCATCCAGACAATGAAAATATAGGTTGTTGAGGTTGAAAGACGTCTTTTATGGATGTCAAAAATCAAAATACCATCTTTGACCTGAACGCTAATGAGCATGTGATCTTGCTTTGATTTTGCATCAATTGCGTAGTTTGCATCGAGAGAAGATTCGAGTGCATTGCTGAGGATTTGGGTTGTGAGCGATGGGTAGGTTCTGATTTTATTTTTGAGCTTTAATTTTTTTTCATATTGCACTTTGATTTTGAAAAATTTTTCAATTTGATCGAACAGTGGTTTTGAGGATTGAGGATTTGGCAGTTTTTCAAATTCAGAGATTGTATATTCAATTTCTGTAATAAGATGTCCTGCTAATTTTTGAGTGAGTGTTTCCACATGACGAACATAGAAAACATAAGTTGAAATGAGCTGCAGTAAAATAAGTGGAACAATAATGATGAGTAGCGCTCTTTTAAAAAGAGTGCGAGGTATAAAGGCCTTTAATTTTGAGAATGGATCATAAGGTTGGGACAAGCAGAAGGTATCCTTTGTTGCGAATTGTTTTGAGGTAGTTAGGGTGCTTTGGGTCATCGCCAATTTTTTTACGCAAACGCGTGACTAGAATGTCAAAGGAGCGTGAGAAATAATCTGTTTGAAAAGCATTTGACAAGAGATCACGCGAGACCGGTTCTCCATTTTTCTCCCAAAGAATATGCAGAAACTTTGATTCCGTTTGGGTGAGGGGAATTTCAATCTGATCAATGAGCAGCTTTTGTTGCCCTGGGGAGAATTGCCAGAGGCCTTTTTTCAAGAAAAGATTTGTGTGCGGTGCTTTTGTTTGATTCTGCCTTTTCAGAATCGATTTAATGCGGAGCAATAGTTCTTTCGGGTCAAATGGCTTTGCCAGATAGTCATCAGCGCCTTTCTCAAGGCCAGTGATTCTGTCTTCCGTATTGCCTCTAGCGGTCAATAGAAGGATCGGAACATCATTGTGGAATTTGTTCCGGATTTCATCTGTGAGTGAAAGACCATCTTGTCCAGGCATGGTGATATCCATAATGATGAGATCAAATCTTTGGTCTTTCAGAATTTTTTTAGCGGCATTTGCATTTTCTGCCGTTGTGACTAAGTAATCGTGATCAGAGATATAAGTGTGCAGCAGATCTCTCAATCTTTCATCATCATCAATAATTAAAATCGAAAAGTCTGACATGTTGTCTTTCCTTGCTAAATATGATACTTCTGCTGTAATGATGCGTAGCTTTTCATCATGATAGGAAGGTAAGTTTTGCACTCGTTATATATCATATTTGCTGTAGGTTGCTTGTAAGTATGTGAGGTGAGATTGCGATTTTCCATCATTTTTAACCATACTGTTTCATCGTCGATCAATTTGAGAGCAAAGGATTGTTGAAAAGTTGCTCGAGGAGATTGAACCTCGATCCCTTCTTGATAGCAGATTTTTTTGAGCATTTTCCAATAAAGTTTAAAGCTATATTCAAAAATTTGAATTGTTGCTTCTGTTAGATAAGGGTGTTTATCTTTATCCATTTGTGAGACATCTTGAAATTTCTCAAGAGCTTCGCCTAGGTCTAAAAAGAGTTCGTACCAGTCATAATTATTCTCAACTCTTTTAAAGAGAACAGACTTTGTTTTTTCAATGTCAGCTTTTAGGGCAGAATCTTTCAGTTGATCAAACCTGAGGCAGTCAATTTTTAAGAGAGTATCAGCAGAATCAATAATATTTCGAATATTTTGCCATTCTTCGCTTGTGGCCTTTGGACAGAGAATAGCCAAATCGATATCAGATCGTTCAAGAGATGTGTTTTTGGATCTTGAGCCAAATAACCATATTTCATTTACATAGGGAAGGCTTCGGAGACGATAATAGAATTCATATTGTTTGATAGAATGCATTATTTTTTCCTTTTTAGAGTTGGTGACTCTGTCATTTCTTGATCAGGGCAGACGTCAAGGAGTCGGATGCCTCTGACAGTTGTTTGATCTGGATCTTTGTATTGTGCCAGATAATCTTCTAATAAAACATCTACAACTTGTTTAGGCTCATTTGAGGTTGCATGACGGAAACGAACTTGTCCATCATAGGCTCTGATTGTAAAACCAAGATGAGAAATCACAAGATCAGTTCCTGTGGACTCTTTCATGTTCCAATTGGGTCTGACAATCCAGAGGATTGTTCCTGTTTCGAGGAGTTTCAGTTTTTCAGGATTTTGGAGAAGATCTTGAATCGATAAGTAAGGGCAGGAAACGTTTTCACCTTTTAAACAATCGGGCATTTGATTATCATCTATCATTTTTTGAAGGAGGGCATCCCATTCTTCGCGTGAGTTAACTTTGTATTCTTTTTTGAGCTCATCAAAATGGGACTTTTCAAAAAAGCCCTTTGGGTCAGCAAAGGATTCAGCATGGTGAACTTGAATTTGCATTTGCTCTGCATAGCGTTCGGTTACGTCTTTGACAAGGCCTTTTTTGATATTTTCAGGAATCCAGCTTTGTTCAACAATATGATGACGACGTACGAAACCAACTTGCGCATCTTTATATCGAATTTGGTCCATTACACTCCGAATATTTTTCTCAGAAGCCTTGCGTGAGAAAGCAAGGACTGTCTCAACATAAGTGACACAATCAAACCCATCGTAACGGATTCTGCGGTCAGAATCATTTAATGGATTCTCAACATAAGGTTTTCCAAGATACTGAGAGCTAAGTAATTCAATATCACTGCGTATTGAATCTGATGTTTTTTGTGTTGGCATTGAAAATAATCCTTGAATTGTTTTGTAATCGTTGTATATTTCAGTAGGAGGCTTGGTTCTCATTTTAAATAATCTTCTCACTTAAGTATAGATGATCGGGGTCATGAAAGTAAATACACCTTCAATGATTAAAATTAGACACCTGGATGATAAAGGTGAATGTGTGCCGGGGCCGCTTCCTCAGACACGCAAAGTGAGTGGGAAAAATCATCATCATCAAAAAAGTTACGAGTGGATTCATCTGGAATCTCTGGATGAAGAAAATATTGCATGGCTTGAAGCAGAATCTAACATTCCGAAAGATATTCTGGAAAGCTTTATTACTGAGGACAGCCGGGCACGTTTAACGATATTTCCTGAAGGGATCTTTATTGTTTTAAAAGCTCTCAATTATGATCCGGGCCATGATATCGATGAAATGGCATCGATTCGTCTTTGGATTGATGATAATAAGCTGATTTCATCCCGCGTTCACAGAACAGGGACCTTTGAATACATAGAAGATAAGATTCGCCATAATAAATCGCCCAAGTCAATCGGGGAGATCATCATTATGATCGTCCAGAAGATTTATGATGAAATGGAAGAAACCATTCATGGTCTTGATGACAAGATTTATAAGATTGAGCAAAAGCTTCTTGATGATGAGGCTGATTATGAGCCTGGCGATTTTATCTCGTACCGCTTATTGAGTATTAACTTGCGTAAGAACTTGGTGCCTGAAATGTCTGTGCTGCATGGTCTTGCGAATAGTGAGTTGACTTTTTTATCAAAGCAGCAGCGTTTGGTTCTAAAAGAACATACAGAATATTTCACTAAGCTGTTAGAGACTCTAAATACTTGCCGCGAGCGTTTGCACTATATCCAAGACGAGCGCGCAAATAAACTAACACAAAAAGTGAACTACAACATTTATGTGCTGTCAGTGATTACGGTTTTCTTCTTGCCACTCACCTTCTTTACAGGCCTATTAGGGATGAACTTGGCAGGTATCCCAGGAGCAGGCTCAGATAGCTCCTTTATATTCTATACCCTGATTCTTGTTGCATTAGGCCTCGTTGAGCTATGGATATTGCGCAAAATTAAATGGGTGTAAGCAATACCAGACGCCATTTTGAAATTCTACTGCTTCCTCCTACGCACTGCGTGCTTCGGTGGACAGGTCACTCGTTGCTTACCTGACGCTGATTCATTCATTTGAGAGCAGTTATATTGGGCAATATACATCATCGTCATCGCTGTAAAGGTCACGTAATTCGTTGATGAAAAGATTAAATTCCGTCACTCAGAGGGCTCCTGCGGGAGCCCGTGGAGTCTCTGTAGTCTCTCAAAAGAAATTGCACTCAGTTGTTAATTAGATGAGATTCCACGTCACCCCTTTTGGGGGTGACTCTGAATGACGGTTCTCAAATTATGAGTTAATCTCATTATGTATCGGATCTCTATCTAAAAAATTAAATGGGTGTAAGACACGCTATACACCCATTTAATTTTTTAAACCAAAATCTTGTGATTTTGGTGATATCTTTCGTTTCCTAATCTTTAACTCCCATGAACATGTGCACAACAATACCGCCCACCATAAACACAACAGCCATTGCAAGAAGCCAAACAACTGTTAAGCCAAAGGCGTGGACAGACATTGTATAGTCAAAAAGACCATAAGCCGCAAATAACAACCAGACATAGAAGCCAAACATGACACCCTTCATTATACCATGATGATCAACAGCATGATGAAAGTGATGATAAAGATATGTATAGACATAACCCATGACGAATGCCGCAAAAGGCATGCCATACATTACCATGGTATCACCTGCGGGACGCATAAAGCTTGCATAATCTGTTAGCATATGTGCGAAGAAGTGGTCAAAGAAGACCCACCACACAACGTAGAACACGAGGCCAAAGCCAAGGCTGGAAAGAACCATTTTACCTACTGGATAGTTGGACATAGAACTCACCCCCTCTCCAAGACCATTGCATAATGCCTCTTTTCGGTGATTTTAGCTTTAAGGCTTGTCTACGCTCCTCAAATATGTCCATATATTCTGCGGTGCTTATCTGCGCCTTTCCTAAAACTCTCTCGAAAATAATCTATTATGCACGCGTCTTTCCCGTTTTCTGGAGGGATTCGATGCTACCATCTCCCCCTCTTAGTTATATTATATATCATTTTTCATAAAATAACAAATATACCCCTTTTTGTATCATGGGTATATCTTTGATTTTTTTGTATGTTTTATGGATTATCGTTTTTTGTAAATGGCTTCGCCATAAGATTGTAGAATTTCTTTAAGTTCTTGATTTTCAAATGTATTTATAGATGAGTTGATAGTGGATTTATCGGCTTCTGAGAGAGGGTTGGTCTTGATTACATTTTGTTTTAGAGGATTATTTTTGAGGCTTTTGGGATTTGTCATGATTTGTTTGAGTTTGATAGATCCGACAGCCTGATACCCCATGTAAGAATTGATTTTATCAATTAGGTAAGGGATTTGATATTGGCATTCTGTTGCAAAGTAAGTTTGGACAGCCAAAGTGACTGTTGCATTGCCTCTTTCGTCTTTCTTGAAATCTATTTTTTCAATCGAACATTTGCTTGCAAAGTCAGTGCCCATGACATTTGGCCAAGCGATAATTAAGTTACCAAAATCAACACCGATCTTTCCCATTGCATTTTTGGCCAATTTTGGCATGATAGTCGATAGAGCTTTCATCTTCTTTCATCATTTTATAGTGTTGTTATCATGAATCACCAGACCGTTGCCTCAGCACTCTTAGATTGGTTTGATCAATCTGGGAGAAGTTTACCATGGCGCGCTCAAAAAGAGCAGACAAAAAATCCGTATTTCATTTGGTTATCTGAAATTATGCTTCAGCAAACAACTGTTGCAACTGTTTATGCCTATTTTAATAAGTTTACTCAAAAATGGCCAACGGTTTTTGATTTGGCAAAAGCTGATATTGATGATGTTTTGAGGGAGTGGGCAGGTCTTGGTTATTATTCCCGCGCTCATAATTTACATAAATGTGCAAAGGTCATTGTCCAAAAATTTGATGGTATCGTGCCGAGTCTTGAAAAAGAACTTCTTGAGCTGCCAGGTGTTGGTCCTTACACAGCAGCAGCCATCTCTGCAATTGCCTATGATCAGCCAAATACAATTGTTGATGGAAATGTTGAAAGAGTGATTTCAAGATTGTTTTTGATTGAAGAGCCTTTGCCAACCGCGAAGCCTTTGATTCGTGAAAAAGCAATGACTTTAACGCCCAAAGTGCGGCCTGGCAATTATGCTGAAGCGATCATGGATTTGGGAGCAACTGTTTGCAAACCTCAAAAGCCCATGTGTATCTTATGCCCTCTACAGTCATTTTGTAAGGCAACAAAAGTTGGTAGACCAGAGGATTATCCAAGGCGTCTACCAAAATCAGAAAGACCTGTGCGAAAAGCAACACTATTTTGGGTTGAGTCGGCAGGGCATATCATTTTGAGAAAAAGACCTTTAAAGGGCCTGCTGGGTGGGCTGTGGGAGTTGCCTTCAACACCGTGGGATACAAAGACATATAAAGCTTATGCTGACAATCCAGATATGGCTCCATTTATGCCCGTTCAAGATGAGGCAATTAAATGGATTGCTCTCGATGGGTTTGTGACACATCAATTTACGCACTTTCAATTAGAGATGACAATTTTGAAAACAACACTGAACAAACGATCTCAAGAACATGAGTGGGTGCATTTGCAAAATCTTGATCAATATGCTCTGCCGACGATGATTCAAAAGGCATTAAAATTTGCAAGAAATTCATACGGAAAGATTGGTTCTTAAGATTTCCTTGACAATTAGGTTAATATCTTATTAAAATGAGTGGCTATTGAACAGGTATTGACCCTAGATAGCCATGTATTTTAGACGGCAATATTGATATTAATTTGAAGGACATCGAAGATGAAAAAGACATTACCAATTTTATTGTTAAGCTCAACCATTTTGATGAGCGCTTGTACAGATTTAGGCACTTATTCTGCATCAAGAGAAATTTACGGTGTTGAGGAATCAGTTTGGTATCAGATGACGCCAGATCAACAGAACCGTGTGATGAATAATTACTTAGCTGAGCAAAAGCGTAAGCAAAGAGCGCTTGAGCGTCAAAGAGAACAAGATCGCCTTTTTAATTTGAAACTTGAAAATGATCGTCTTAGAAGAGAAAAGGAAGATCACAGAAATGCTGAAGCAAGACGTGTAAAGTTTGAAAAAGATGCACTTGAACGTCAAAGAAGAGAGCTTGAAGATGCAAGAAGAGACAGTCAAAGACAAACGAGAGCGAATGAGCATCAAAGACGTGAGTTGATGAGACTGCAAGATCAACAAAGATTTGAAGAGCAACAAAGAGAAAATCAGCGTCGCGTTCAAAGAGAACAACAGCAACAAAATGAAGCAGCGGCAGCTCAAAGGGCACAAGATGAGCGTCGCACAATTGAGCTTCAGCAGAAAGAATTTGATCGCATTGCTCGAGAAAATGCACAACGTCAACAGCAACAGCAACAACAAGTCCAGCAGCAACGTGAAGCAGCAGAAAGAGCTCAAAGAGAGCAAAGTGCTATTGAAAGACAAAGAGTAGAATTAGAGCGCATTGCACGTGAACATGCAGCTCGTCAGCAACAGCAGCAAGCGCCTCCGGCAGCTGCCCAAGCTCCTGCCGCTGGTCAAGATGAAAACCATCAGCTGCTCGAAGAGTCTGAGATGTTTGGCACAATGTTTAAAGAAGAGTAGGATCTGTTAATTTTCCCTCACTCAGAGGGCCCGTGGAGTCTCAGCAATCTCACCATTTAGTCATCCTGAACTTGTTTCAGGATCTGGAGATGCTAAAATAAATTCAGCATGACGAGTTAGGTCTTGATAAGATTCCACGCCACCCTTAAGGGGTGGCTCTGAATGACGATTTTCTAAATTGTTGTTACTGAACGATGAAGGCATATGCAATGACAAAGTGTGCGTTGTTAACAGTTCTTGCCTTTTTAAGATTGTAGCCTTAGGCGCAATCTGCTAGACTGCCTATGGATACCATTCTTCAGCTAATATAGGAATAAAAGCTTTATGTTCAATTACTTAAAGGTCTATAAAGATCCTCGATTGCTCGCTATTGCTTTCTTGGGTATTTCAAGCGGATTTCCTTTGATTCTTGTTGGGGCAACGCTTGATCGTTGGCTTGTTGAAGAAGGGTTGTCAAAAACAGGGATTGGTCTTTTTTCTTTTGTTGCTTTGCCTTACATGCTCAAATTTTTATGGGCGCCTTTAATGGATCACATTCACTTGCCTTATTTTGCCAAAAGATTTGGCCAAAGGCGAAGCTGGTGCGTGCTCTCACAGATTGGATTGTTTTTCTCGGTTGTTTTACTCGGCACCTCAGATCCTGCAAATCATATATTCCAAACAGCTTTTTTTGCCCTACTGGTTGCCTTCTTTAATGCGAGTCAAGATATTGTGATTGAAGCCTTTCGTGTTGAATCTTTAAGCGATCGCCAGCAAGCTGCTGGTGCTGCGAATATTGTTTTAGGTTACAGAATTGGTATGTTGATATCAGGTGCTGGAGCGCTCTATATGGCTGAGTTTCTATCTTGGCAGGCTGTTTATTCACTTGTTGCCTGTGTTAGTTTTGTTGGGATGATCACCATTTTTTATTCTAAAGAACCGGAGGTTTCACCTGATAAGATGATTCGAGAAGAATCTGATTCTATGGGTGGTTTTTTGAAAAAAGCTGTGATTCTTCCTTTTGCGGATTTTATGAAAAAACCTTGTTGGGTATGGCTTTTACTCCTTATTGTTTTGTATAAGGTAGGCGAAGTTTTGCTTGCTAAGATGGCTATGCCTTTCTATACAGAGATTGGTTTTAGTAAGACAGAAATTGCGAGCGTGTCAAAATTTTATGGCCTCTTTGCCACGATTATTGGTGGGTTGATTGGAGGGGCGATTGCAAGTCGCTTTGGTATTTTGCGATCAATGATGATTTGTGGTATTCCTCAGATGTTGACGAACCTTTTATATGTATTGCTTGCATACATTGGTTATGATCTGAAAATGCTGATGATTGCAGTGACGCTTGATAATCTAACAGCGGGGATGGCAACGGCTTGCCTTGTGGCTTTGATGTCACGTCTTTGCACAAAGGGGATTGCAGCCTCGCAATATGCCCTGTTTTCATCTTTCACGGGTATTAGTCATAAATATTTTGGAGCCTTTAGTGGCTATTTAGCTGATCACATGGCTTGGACAACTTATTTCTTGATCACAACCTTTGCTTGTCTTCCAGGTCTTTGTTTGTTGGGGTGGCTGATGGTTAGAAATCACCAGATGCGGTTTTTGCCGGTTGTGATGCCTAGTGCTGAGACCAAAGGGCCTATCACAAGATTTAAATAATTAATCCTTATCGCGGTCATATTTTTGGTAGCGATCTGGTTTTTCAGGAACGCGCTTGTGATAGCGATTTTTGTCTTCATTCCGTTTCTCATTCTGTATTTTTGTATTTTCATCGCTGAGGTAACGACTTTTGTCGCGGCGTCGTTGTTTTTGATCTTCTTCTTTTTGAAGCTCAGCTGGTGTCTTTGGTTTTTCTTTGGGCGCGAATGGGTCATAAGCTTCATAAGGGTTTTGTTTCTCAAACGGATCAGCCACATTGTTATCTTGGATTTCTTGCTCTGCTTCAGGGTCAAGGTCTTCAAGACCGCTTGGATTTTCCTCAGGTGCTTTTTGGGTAGGTATCTCTAATCCACTTGGGTTTTTCTCTTCTGTTGTTTTTGGCGCTGGTTTTTCAAGACCACTTGGATTTTCTTGTTTTGGCTTTTGATCATCTGCTGTTTCATTCGCAAAAAGATTTTGAGCCGTGCTAAAAAAGGTTGTTGCAGTCAGGAAAAGGAATAGGGATTTTTTCATGGGATTGCTCTTCTGGAAAGATGTTAGGCATATTATACAGATGAATCGTATATAAACCATTACCTCTCATAAATATAAACCTTCTGCATTGTCAATCTTTCTTTATTTATTTCTATTAAAATGAAAAAGAGAAAGTCTTTTTAATAAGTGCGGTGCTTGTTCATCGAAGATACGAGGAGGAGAGCCTTATGTTTAGAACGCCATCATTACAGATCACCCATCCTGGATTCCCTTTTCAGATCCCGCAAGTTTCAACTCAGCCAAACATTCAAAGCAGCTGCGCCTTTTTGAGTGATGAAAAATATAAATCTGTTATTAGGGCGACACTAGAGGACGAGGTGTATTTGATTAATGGGTTTTTTGATTTTAATGAGGCGAGTCTAACAGCTTCATCTTCTGTTGTTTGGCGGATTGATTTGCCTTTGATGAATCAAGATATATTGTTAGCCTATGCAATTGCAAAGGGTTTTTGGAGCGAAGAGAGGGATCAAAAAATATATCCTCATGATTTTATAACGATTTGTCAGTTCATACAATCACTTCCGCCTGAACACAAATCATTTGACTTTATTTTCATGCAATGCCCATTTTTTCAGAGCTTCAAAGAAAGAGAGCTTACAATTTTTAATGAGCGGCAGATAGAAGTAAAGCAACGATATGATCAAGATTATAATCATGCGATGGGAGTAGTGTCATTTAATTTGCTCACATTTCTGTGCTTTTTTCCACAAGTCACGCCTGAACCTGAAGGGAGAGAGTCTTATCATCTTGATGTCTTGGAATATACGAAAATATTAGAAGAACTTCGGGCTGTGGCCATGAGCTCAGATAAAAATATGTCAGATAGCGATCTTTTGAAGTGTGAGCGATTGTTTCAATTAAGGGCTTTGCACCTATCAGATCCATTGAATATT
Source organism: Alphaproteobacteria bacterium (assembly GCA_018063245.1). NCBI lineage: Bacteria > Pseudomonadati > Pseudomonadota > Alphaproteobacteria > Alphaproteobacteria bacterium. The sequence continues at coordinate 17,319 of JAGPBS010000001.1, forward strand.
TTTGAAACTTTGAAAGAGTCTTATGCTGCAGCTAAAAGCATGGAGAAGGATTTGGTGCCTCGATATTATGTTCCGTTTGAATCACAGAAAGAAGTTGCTTCTGCTGCCTATTTAGAGGTTGTCGCAGAATTATCAACACCTTTTTGTCCTGCAAGACTTGTTGAACAGCATCAGCCAAGAGCCGCTCTTGAATCAAGTGATGATTTAACTTTGACGATGAGTTTTGGGCTGCCGGTGAGTCAAGAGCTTTTGGATAAACAGCTCGCAATGAAGCTCTCTGATGAAGAGCATCAAAAAGAAGCTGACACCCTGGAACAACTTCGAAAAGATGAAGAGGTTGCAAGAGCTCTGCAGCAAGAATTTGATCAGGAGCCCCCAATTGATAATATGAGGTTGTTCAGGCCCTTAATCAATGTTATTAAAACAGTTTTTTTCAAAGAGCCTGAGGATGTTTCATTGTTGAAGACTTACAGTGGTGAGAAACTGAGCGCATTCATAGATTTTGTTTTGTCAGATAAGTCTTATCTTGAAGATCAGGAGGGCGATGTTCTGAATATAAAAGGATATGAGGCTTCATTGTTGCAGTTAAAATCTTATTATTCAGCAGCAGCTTTTGTACCTGAAATTTTAGGACATTTAACAAAAGCACAAGTCATGACAATCTTTCGTTTAAGCGAATCAAATCGGTCTGCAGAGTATAAAATGAGAAAGCTTTTTGCGGAATGGAATCAGGGAGATGAAAAATTACCTGATTTCTTAAGGGAGATTTTGCATTCTATAGATGGGTATATCGTTTATGCAAGGGATGAAGATTTGGCCAATGTGATTGCAGAATTGTTTAACGTCCTTTCATTTGCCCACGTTAAGAATCTACCAAATGTGGTTGCGGAGAGAGACAAGCCTCATTCAGTGCTTTATTATTTGATTCGCATTGCAGCCCTTCAATCTATCTTTGAGTAAAAAACATAGACAAAAAGACGTTATTTGATTAGATTTATTTGTTATCTGTCAATGGTTATGTTTCTTCAAGGGGTTGTAAGGTTATGAAAAAAAGATTTTTTTTATCAGGATTCGTTTGTCTGATTCTTGCTGTTGGTTTTTGGGGATATAACCATTTTTTTAAATCGACAAATGCACGTCTTTCTACAAGTGATACTTTTGCTGCAAAGCGCGTTATGTTTATAGCGCATAGCCTGTCTGTAGGTGGTAAAGGTATTTTTCCAATATATCAAAAAATGAAAGAACAAGGGCATGATGTAAAAATTGTGGCTATTCCTAATTATGGTTACGGAAAGTTAGTCGAGAACATAGATTTACCCTTTTTTGCTCAGTTTGATCAGGCAGACGTCATTTATCCTTGCGGAAAAGAAGAGCCTTACAAAAAATGTGAGAGCTTAGATTCTTATAAGCCGGACTATATTTTCAGTCAGAATCCTTTTAATATTGATGGTTGGGTAAATTCGGTTCTTGATCCATTTTTATTGCGTACGCATCTTAAGACAATGACGCCACATCTGTCTTACATTGTTTATGGTCCTCATCTTTTTCATCAAGTGGCATCGAACCATAAACGATTATCTAAAGATGTTGATCTCGTATTTGTTGACTCAGAGAGTACAAAAAAAATCTATATTGAGGAATATGGTTTTGATGCAGAGCGCGTCATTGTTTCAGGATATCAATCTTATAAAGACACAAAAGAAGCCGTAAAAGGACAAAAGCCAAGTGGACATAAAGAAACAATTTTGTGGATGCCACGTTGGGCTTTGTTTACGTATCATAAAGAAAAGTTTGAAGGGGGATCAACTTTTCTGAACTATCATTTCTTCTTTTATAACTATGCAAAGACCCATCCTGAGATCAATTTTATTATTCGTCCACATATGCTTTTGAAATCTTATGCAGTTGAGGGGCAATTTATGAGCCAGGAAGATTTGGACTGGATCTTGAATAGGTTTAAATCTCTTCCAAATGTTCGGTGGTCAGAGCATGAGACGTCGTCTTTGATTGATGATATCATTGAGTCAGATATTGTGGTGAGTGACGGAACTTCGGCTTTAGCAGAAGTTGTTGTGGCAGATCGGCCTATTATTTATTTAAGCAATGGCTGGGACACTGAATTTAACAGTAATGATTTAGGACGTGAGTTTAAGGACTATCTCTATTTTGCTCACAAGGCAGAGCATATCTTGCGGCATCTTGAAACAATTCGCAAATCTGATTACCTTCCGTATAAAAAAGATAAGCTAAAAAAGCGTGAGGCTTTTAAGAAGAAGCTTGATCCGGTTGAAGATCCTGCTGCTTATATTACGGATTATGTATCTAAGCATTGATTTTTTGATGTCTTTATAGTAAATTATACCTTTCATTGAAAGGAATATTTTTATGATGACACATCAAGCCTATTTTTACGATGACTTACCAAGAGACACTTTGTATGATATTTTAGCACTCCGGAATCGCGTTTTTGCAGTTGAACAACAATGTCTATTTCTAGATGTGGATGGATATGACAAAAAAGCCCATCACTTTTGCTTGTTCGACCAAGATGTCTTAATTGGCTATGTTCGGTTTTTTGCACCAGGCATTAAAGATACAGCAAGTTATTTTGGCAGAGTTGCCATTCATCCGGATCATCGCGGGAAAAAACTTGGGCATCTGTTGGTGGCAGAAGTTTTAAAATCGATGGAGTCTTTGTTTGGAAAGGTTTCTATCAAAATTCAAGCCCAAGCTCAGCTTGAAAATTTTTATCAGACGCATGGGTTCAAGACAATTGCAGAGCCTTATATTTTTGAGGGGATTCCTCATATTGACATGCTACGCGGTGTGTGAGTGACATACAGGAAATCGTCACTCAGAGGGCTCCTAGGAGCCCTCTGAGTGACGGTTCTTAGTTATAGATTTGATTTTTAATGGAGAGAAGTAATGATGAATGTACAGGGCATTTCAGGCCTATCAGATGTGGTGCTGCCAGATGACCCCATGGATCTGTATGAGCTGTCTCAGCAAAGACGCACTGAGGCAGGAGATCAAGTTGCAATTGATGCACTGGATTTATCTGAAAGAGCCGCGCAGCCATACGATGAGCGTGGATTTTTTCTGAACTTGCCAGAGGTTTGCTTGATTCATTTGATGGCTTATTTGATCGTGCCAAGTTTTAGAAATCTTTCTGAAACATCAAAGGAGAGCTGTCAGAAATTGAAGGCAATTTTCATGCCGAAAGATCAATGGATTAATAACTTGACACCACTGAGTATTGGTAAGAGATTTATCTTGGAAAGTCTGGAGCGAAGTCAAAAGGAGCTAGAAGAGAGGCTCCAAATATTTGATCAGGCTCGAATTTTTACGAATGATATTATGGCTGCTGTAGAAATGTCCAGAGGTGGGATTAGGCAGGGTCTCTCTTATGGCGTTTTTGAGGGGAGTTTCTATCGCTTTTCTCTTCATTTGCTTTCAATGATAAAGGCATTTGAGGATTATAACCGAACAGCGCCACAGAATAAGAAGCTGACGCTTAAGGGGATGTTTGACCACTATGCTAAAGACAGACAATCGATTTTGGAAACTGTCGAGAAAGGGGCTGACTATGTCGATCAGATGAGCTTTAGTGGGATCGTTGTTCCGCTTGAATTTGCGAAACTTCAGAGCTTGCCAAAACTTTGGTTTCTCATAGCCAATGGACCATATCTATTTCAAAGCCTTCTTTTTACTTTTGTGCATCTGAAAGAATTGAATTTAGAAGGGGAGATTTACGAGCTGTTGCCTGACATCAAAAATCTAAAACAACTCGAAGTGCTTGATGTTAGAGATAAATTGGAATCATTGCCCTCTGAAATAGGCGAGCTTTCGAGTTTGAGAGAATTGTACTTAATGGATAATAAAAGTCTAGCCACATTACCTGACTCAATCATTCAATTGAAACTTAAGGTGCTTGATATTACGGCGTCGGGCATTCAATTTTTAAATCTCTCAAACCAAATGTGCCTGTGGATTAAAGGGATTGCAGATTTCAAAGGCTACACTCCTGTTGTTAGATTCTCGCCTCGTTATCCTCGAGATTTGGATGATATCTAGGCAGAGTGAAGAAACATCATTGGCGCCGAGAACTGCGCTCCTAACCATGACTGTGTTTGTAAATTATAAAAGCTTTAATGTTTTGAATCCTTCCGACTCTGACCTTGCCATTTTGACGGTTCTGTTTTATGCTCATCTCATCTTATAAAAACAAGAGGGGGTGTTCATGTTTGCCTATTTAAGAGGAAAGTTTTTAGACCGCGATGACAATGGCGTTATTCTGGATGTGAATGGCGTTGGTTATTCTCTCTTTTGTTCCGCTAAAACACAAGAAAAGCTTGGCCAGCTTGGTCAAGAAGCAACTGTCTATGTTGAAACGCATGTGCGCGAAGATCATATTCATCTCTATGGTTTTCATGATAAAGAAGAAAAGCGCTGGTTTAAATTGCTGACCTCCGTTCAAGGTGTGGGTGCAAAGGTTGGTCTTTCTATTTTGAGTGCTCTGACGCCAGCTGAAATTTATAAAAGTATTTTAACGCAAGATAAGGCGATGATCAGCCGAGCTGATGGTGTTGGGCCGAAACTTGCTGCGCGCGTGACCAATGAGTTGAAAGACAAAGTTCAGCAATTTGCAATCAGCGGTATTAGTGAGGCAGATGTTCAGTCTTTTGCGCCAAGTGCTGTGACTGAAGGATTTTTCTCAAGTGCTTATCAAGATGCTCTTTCTGCGCTTGTGAATTTGGGCTATCGCCGTTTTGATGTGGAGCAAATCTTGAGGCAATTTGCGGTTGAAAGCTCAGCAGATGAGAAGAAAGATCTACAATCTTTGATCACAAGAGCGCTTCAAAAGCTATCGTCTGATAAAGTAAGAGGAGGAGCTGCCTAATGGTTGCTGGTTTAAATCCATTTGCGGATCTTGAATCTGATGGGGAGCGCCTCTCTAATCCCAACGTGCTGAGTGAGGATTTTGCAGAAGGCGCCCTGAGGCCTCAGTCCTTAAATGATTTTACAGGACAAAGTCATGCGAAGGAAAATCTAAAAATTTTCATTGAGGCCGCAAAAAGCAGAGGTGAGAGTCTTGATCACGTTCTTCTTTTCGGTCCTCCGGGTCTTGGAAAAACAACACTTGCAAATATTATCAGTAAAGAAATGAACGTTGGGTTTCGCTCAACCTCAGGTCCTGTGATTGCAAGAGCAGGGGATCTAGCGGCTTTGCTCACGAATCTTCAACCAGGGGATGTTCTGTTTATTGATGAAATTCATCGTTTGAGTCCCGCAGTTGAGGAAATTCTCTATCCAGCAATGGAAGATTTTCAACTTGATTTGATCATCGGCGAAGGGCCAGCAGCGCGTTCTGTGCGCATCGACTTGCCAAGATTCACTTTGATTGGAGCAACGACGCGTTCTGGGCTCATCACAAGGCCCTTGCGGGAAAGATTCGGCATTCCGCTTCGTATGCAATTCTACACGCCTGAAGAGCTTCAAAAGATTGTGCAAAGAGCAGCACAACTGTTGTCAATGCCGCTCACTGCTGATGGCGCTTTAGAGATCGCTAAAAGATCGCGTGGAACGCCCCGCGTTTCTGGACGTTTGCTGAGACGCGTCCGTGATATTGCCTCAGTGATGGGTCAAAAGACGATTGGCGCTCAAGAGGCAGATGAGGCTTTGCTGAGACTTGAAGTGGATCCGCGTGGCTTTGATGCGATGGATCATCGCTATTTAGGTTTTATTGCAGATCATTTTGAAGGAGGCCCAGTTGGTCTTGAGACGCTCGCAGCTGCAATGGCAGAGCAGAAAGACGTTTTAGAAGAAGTGATTGAACCCTATTTGATTCAGCAAGGTCTTTTGAACCGGACGCCCCGTGGCCGGGTTTTGACGCGCATTGGGTTTGAATATCTGGGTAAAACCCCGCCTCAGAGTTATGCAAAGTCTCAATTGGATCTCTTGGGAGAAGATGCTGATGAAGAAGCTGCCTGATTATCACTTCCGCATTCATTATGCAGATACGGATGCGGGCGGGCTCGTTTATCATGCTGCCTATCTTGAGATTTGTGAAAGAGCTAGGATGGAATCATTGCATGAAGCTGGGATGGATCTGGTGAATCATCATCAAAAGACAGGCGAGTTCTTTGTTGTGCGTCATATGGTTATCGATTTTTTGAAGCCAGCAAAGTTGGGTGATCTGCTTTTAATTGAAACTTACGTGAAGCTTGTGCAGAAAGCATCATTTGTTTTTCATCAAAAGATTATCAAGAAAAATGAAAATAGTGTTTTATTTGAGGCAGATGTCAAACTTGCTTGCTTGAATTCAATTGGAAAAGCTGTTAGATTATCTGAAAATGTGTTTAATTTATTAAACAAATAGATCAAGATGATAGTGCTCAAAGAGCAAGGAGGAGATAAAAATGGAAACTGTCGATACAGCAGTCAGTGCAATTGAAGGAACAGCTTTGGCTGGATCTGTTGCCACGCGTGATTTGTCAATCTGGGGGCTGATCTCAGGTGCAGACTTTGTGGTTCAAGTTGTGATGTTTTTATTGTTGATTGCGTCAATTTGGTGCTGGGCAATTATTTTTGACAAATGGCGTTTGGTGCGTAAACTCAAAAGACAAGCTGATGAATTTGAACATAATTTTTGGTCAGGCATGTCATTGGATCGCTTGTATGATTCAATTGGTCATAAGGCTGTTGATCCTCTGGCGGCTATTTTCAGTTCAGGGATGAGAGAATGGCGCAGATCATCAGATAAAAAAGTGAGCGAAAGTGAAGAAGTGCGCTTTAGTTTGCGTGAGAGATTAGAGCGCGTGATGCGTCTCACAATCTCAAGAGAAATTACACGTATTGAAAATTCTATGGGTTTTTTAGCGTCAATTGGGTCTGTTGCTCCGTTTGTTGGTCTATTCGGAACCGTTTGGGGAATTATGAACTCTTTGGGTGGCATTGCAGCAGCGAAACAAACCAGCCTTGCAGTTGTAGCGCCAAGCATGGCAGAAGCATTGCTTGCAACAGCTCTTGGTCTTGTTGCAGCGATCCCTGCTGTTTTGGCTTATAATAAATTCAGCCAAGATATTGCGCGCTATGTTGAACGGCTTGATAATTTTTCAGATGAGTTTTTATCTATCGTGTCACGTCATATGGAGGATCAGGTCTAATGGGCATGTCATCATCCGCAGGCGTCTCTAAAGGGAAAAAGCGCTTTAGCTCTTCTTATCGTCCAATGAGTGAGATCAATGTAACACCATTTGTGGATGTTATGTTGGTTCTCTTGATTATTTTTATGGTAACAGCGCCTTTGTTAACGGTTGGCGTGAATGTGAATTTGCCGAAAACACAAGCTTCTGCGATTAGAGATGATTCAGAGCCGCTTGTTGTAACATTGAATGCAAAAGGCAAAATTTTTGTGCAAGAAAAAGAAGTTGAGCTTGATAAATTTATTCCGCTTCTAGAAGCTGTGAGTAAGAATAATCATGATATGAAAATTTTTATCAAAGGTGATAAAACATTAGCCTATCAAGATGTGATGCAAGTGATGGGTAGAATGAGTGCGGCTGGATTCGAAAAGGTTGCTCTTATCGCGGATTTACCAGAGAAGAAGTAGGTTTAGGGAATTTAAAGTATGGAAAATATGCAACGCTCATCTTTGATTATGTCGGGCATTTTCCATGTATTTTTGCTTGCCTTTATGATTTTTGGTCTTCCTTCTCTTTCTAAAAGAGATATGAAAGAATATAATGCGGTTCCGATTGAGATTGTTGATATTGATCAATTTACAAATATCAAACAAAGATCAAAAATGAAAAAGGACGTGCCGCAAATTGCGCAAGCAATGCCAAAACCAGCAAAAGAATTGCCAAAACCGCCAGCTGAAAAAAAGGCTGAAGAGGCCCCAAAGCCTGAGCCTGTAAAAGAAGATGTTGTGGCAGAAGCAAAAGAAGAGGCGCCAGCAGATCCAAAGGTTGAAAATATCCCTGATCCATTTGCTGAACCAATCAAAAAGGCTGAAGAAGAAAAGCCAAAACCACCAGCACCGGATTTGACAAAAGTCAAAAAGCCAAAGCCAATCAAACGTCCTGTTCCGCCGAAGAAAGATCCTGAGCCTCAGAAGCAAGTTGCATCAGCTGATGAAGATAATCAATTTGATGCCTTGCTTAAGAATATTCAATCGAAAGAGATTATTGAGCAAGTTGTGAAGGTTGATCCAGAAAAGAAAGAAGCGGAGACTGAAGAGGTTGCTGAAGCTGTTGTGAATGCGCCATCGATTTCTGAAAAATTGAGCATTAGCGAGGAAGATGCTTTAAGACGCCAGATTGAAGGTTGTTGGTCTGTGCCAGCCGGTGCGCGCGATGCTGAGAACTTGATTGTTGATATTCGTATTGAGATCAATCCGGATAGAACGGTGAAAAAGGCTGAGATTTTAAACGGGCTCAAAATGGCTGTGGATCCATTCTACAGAGCTGCAGCTGAAAGTGCAAGGCGTGCTGTTTTAAATCCGCGATGCTCACCTTTGCAATTGCCGGAAAATAAATATGAGCAGTGGAAAGTTTTTACAATCTCATTTAACCCGCGCGATATGTTAAAACCAAATTAAGACAATCAATTTAAAATAAGTCAACAAAATGAAATGTCTTGCGGAAATTACTTGAAATTAACCGCTTAAATCGCTAAGACTAATATGATAGATGTGAAAAGGACCTAAACGATGACCATGAACTTCTCTATTTTTTCCAAAAAGTCCTTAGGCTATTTTGGACTATTAATGATTGCTCTTTTTGTGGCACCAGCGACCTCAAAAGCAGAAATGCAAGTTGAAGTGACCAAAGGAATGATGGAAGCAATGCCAATTGCAGTCAGTGATCTTTATGGTGAAAAGAGTGAAGAAAAGTCCATGGGTGAGCGCATCGCAGGTGTTATTACAGATGACTTGCATGGCTCTGGTCTTTTCAAGCTTATTGATCAAAGTTCATTTTTACAATCTCCAGCAGATTTACGCAATCAGCCACGTTTTGATGACTGGCGTATGATTCATGCGCAAGCTCTTTTGACAGGTGAAGTGGTTGCTAAAGCCGATCCTGCAGCTGTTGCGGGGGCCCCAACAACTTATGTTGTTACGTTTAAACTATGGGATATTTTTGCCAATCAACAAATGTCAGCCTTTTCATATGAAATGAGTGAGAAAGACTGGCGTCGTGTGGCTCATAAAATTGCTGACGTTGTTTATAAAAGATTGATTGGTGAAGAAGGCTACTTTGATACGCGTATCGTTTATGTTGCTGAAACACTTTCTGGAAAGACCAAGAAAAAGCGTCTTGCGATTATGGATCAAGATGGGGCCAATAATAAATTTATCACAGATGACCAAAACCTTGTATTAACGCCTCGCTTTTCGCCAAATTCACTGAAGGTGGCTTATATGGGCTATTATAATAAAAAGCCGCGCGTCTATATTCTCGATTTACAAACTGGCTTTAGAGAAGTTTTGGGTGATTTTCCGAATATGACTTTCGCCCCGAGATTCTCACCAGATGGACAAGATGTCATTATGAGTCTTTCAAAAAATGGTGAAGCTGAAGTCTATGAGATGAATTTGAAAACAAAAAAAATCACGCAGCTGACAAATAGTGTTGGGATTAGTACAAGTCCATCCTATTCACCTGATGGGAAAAGAATTGTGTTTGAATCAGATAGAGGCGGCACACAGCAGCTCTATGTTGCGAATCGTGATGGGAGTGATCCAAAGCGTATTTCCTTTGGTGAGGGGCGCTATGCGAATCCAGTTTGGTCTCCGCGTGGTGATTTGATCGCTTTCACAAAGCTTGCTCAGAAGAAATTCCATGTGGGCGTGATCCGACCCGACGGGTCGGGTGAGAGAATATTAGTGCAGGACTTCCACGTAGAAGGTCCAACTTGGGCACCAAATGGCCGGACTCTTCTCTACTTTAAACAAGAGAGAGAGAAAGAAGGCAGACGGACAATCACGAACGGAAGATTATATCAAATTGATCTAACAGGTTATTTTGAGCGTGAAGTGAAAACACCAACAGGTGCGTCTGATCCGGCTTGGTCCACAATATTACCGTAGGATGTTTTATCATCTGCGGTATCACAGATAAATGATAAAATTCAGTTAGGAATAAGGTTTTAAAATGTTAACGATTCAAAAATGGAGTCAGGCTCTCATCAAGATGGGTGTCCTGTTCTCAGTTGCACTTCTATCAATGTGTATAGCAGCTTGCGATGAAAAAGAAGATAGGTCAAATGTACTAGTGGTTGCAACCTCCGCAGATAACCCGCCTTTTGTCTATTTTTCAACAACAGGTCAAAATAAAGAAATTGTTGGTTTTGAGATGGATCTTGTGCAGGAATTAGCAAAGGCCATGGGGAAAAAGCTTGAAGTTCAAGATATCGATTTTTCAAGTATCATCCCAGCCATTCAAGCCAAAAGAGCAGATTTGGGTATTGCTGCTTTTTCTGTGACAGAAGAGCGTTTGAAGAATGTTGATTTCTCTCATCCTTATTATGAGGTTTCAACCGTTCTGATAACGCCTGAAGAGTCAAACTTTATGGCCCAGTCTGATTTTCAGGGTCAAAAGATTGGCGTGTTGCTCGGCTCTTATCAGGAAGCTCAGGCCAAAGAATTGGCAACGCAGAAAGCAGGGCTTACAGTTCAATCAATGAATCGCTATCCTGATTTGTTTCAAGAGCTTCAAAATGGTCGTATTCAAGCCATCTTGATTGAAGAGACAACAGGGAATGCTTTTCTGAAGAACTATGCAGGACATCATTGGAAATTAGAAAAGGCTGACTTGCCTGGATCTCACTATGCGATTGTTTTGCCAAAAGGTTCTAAACTGGCTGTTCCTCTTAATGAAGCTTTGGATAAATTAAAAGCAGATGGAACTGTCGCTGCTTTAAAAAAGAAATGGTTTCAGAAGTAAGGTCAATGAAAGACTAAATATCATCATTGCAAAAAGGGTCGCGACAATTTGGGTATATTGTGACAATCTGATTCTATAAGAGTGATTGTCACCTATGCCTCTGTCTTATTCGTCTTTGTGATGATGCATGAAAATGAATTGAGAAATATAAAATGGTGTTAGATTTTGAACAACTCGTACCGTCCTTACCCTTTTTGTTGGGCGGTGTTCTCGTAACTTTGCAATATGCGGGCCTGTCAATTTGTCTTGGTTTTATTGGCGGTACGTTCCTTGCGATCGCAAAGATTTCCTCCTTTATACCCTTTAGAGCCTTTGCGAAAGCCTATGTGTCTCTGTTTAGGGGAACGCCTTTGCTTGTGCAATTATTGCTTATCTATTTTGGTTTGCCGCATTTGCTCCATATCCAGATCACCCCTTTTGAGGCTGGTATTGCTGCTTTTTCATTGAATTCAGCTGCTTATGTTTGTGAAATCATCAGGTCTGGGATTCAATCAATTGATAAAGGACAGATGGAAGCAGCTTTGAGTTTGGGTGTGCCTCGTTCTGTTGCGATGAGGCAAATTATTTTACCCCAAGCGGTGAAAAATATTTTGCCTGCTTTGGTGAATGAGATGGTCAATTTGCTGAAAGAATCGGCGATTATATCTGTGATTGGAGAAGCTGATTTATTGAGGCGTGCACAAGTGATTGCAGCAGAAAAATATATCTATTTCGAGCCCTATTTGGCTGTGGCATTGATATATTATGTTTTGGTGATGGTCTTAACGCTCTTTGCAAAAATTTTAGAAGACAGGTTGAAACGCAGTGATTAAAGTAAAAAACATTCATAAATCTTTTGGTGCATTACATGTATTAAAGGGTGTATCTATTGACATTCCACAAGGTCAGGTGGTGGCTGTGATTGGCCCATCTGGATCAGGGAAATCAACTTTTTTAAGATGCCTCAATTTCCTTGAAAAACCGGATCAAGGAGATGTGCTCATTGACAAGCAGTCTTTGTCAGATACGAAGGATCGTCAGCTGGAGAAAATAAGATCAAAGACCGGTTTTGTTTTTCAGCATTTTCATCTGTTTCCTCATATGAATTTGAAAGACAATATTACTTATGCGCCATGCAAGGTGATGGGAATGAATCAAAAAGAAGCAGATGCGACAGCAAAGGAGTTGCTCGCTAAAGTCGGTCTATCAGATAAGGCGAAGGCTTTTCCGAACCATTTATCAGGCGGGCAAAAGCAAAGGGCTGCAATTGCACGCTCACTTGCCATGAGCCCAACTTTGATGCTTTTTGATGAGCCAACATCGGCCTTAGATCCGGAAATGGTCAAAGAGGTTTTAGATGTGATTAAAGGACTTGCCCATACGGGTATTACAATGGTGATTGTGACTCATGAAATGGCTTTTGCAAAAGAAGTAGCGGATAGAATTTTATTTATGGATCATGGTAAAATTGTTGAAGATGCAGCTCCCAAGGCATTTTTTGATAATCCTCAAACAAAAAGGGCGCAATCATTTTTAGAAAAAATACTCTAAGAGTGCTTTTTTAAGAAATTCGATATATATTCAATGAAAAAGGTGAATCCTGTAATTAATATTGAAAAATACCTTGAAAAAAACTAGCATGAGAAATAAAAAGAAAATATAATTAGCTCAAAAAGCAGGGGAATAATAAGATGTCGAGTGCAACGGTACCAGTTAAAGAATCTCATAAAACAAGTGCTCATTCGCATGAAAATGAGGATAGGCGTGATTTTTTATACTTAGCAACTGGAGCAATGGCGGCGATTGGGGCTTGTAGTGTTGCGTGGCCATTTATCAATAGCATGAATCCTGCAAAAGACACGCTTGCCGTTTCATCTATTGATGTCGATTTGGGCCCCCTTGCTGAAGGGCAATCTATTACTGTTACTTGGCGCGGAAAGCCTTTGTTTCTACGTCATAGAACGCCGGCAGAGATAACAGCTGCAAATGATACAGATATCAAAACGCTGCGTGATCCACAAACAGATGCGCAAAGAGCACAGAAGCCAAAATATTTAATTATGATTGGGATTTGTACGCACCTTGGTTGTGTGCCTTTAGGTCAAAAACCAACCGATCCAAAAGGTGATTTTGGCGGATGGTTCTGTCCATGCCATGGATCTCACTATGATACAGCGGGTCGTATTCGTAAAGGACCAGCACCACATAATTTATATTTGCCGCCTTATCAATATACGAGTGATACGATGGTTCGTATTGGATAATAGGCGCTAGAAGATAAAGAATTTAATAATAAGAAAAATGCAAGAATGAGGTTAATCAATGGCAAGAGCCCGAAATAAATTCAAAAATCCAGTTATAAAATGGGTTGATGAGCGTTTACCAGTTTTCTCGCTGATGGAGAAAGAATATGGTCAATTCCCAACACCAAAAAATTTCAATTATTTCTGGAATTTTGGTGCCATTGCCATGGTTGTCCTGATTGTGATGATTCTCACAGGCGTGTTTTTAGCCATGCATTATGCAGCAAGTACTTTACTTGCTTTTGATTCTGTTGAGCGTATAACACGTGATGTGAATTATGGTTGGCTCATGCGAAACATTCACATGAATGGAGCCTCGATGTTTTTCATTGCTGTCTATGTCCATATGTTCCGTGGGCTTTATTACGGATCATACAAAGGACCCCGTGAATTGCTTTGGATTTTGGGTGTTGTGATTTTCTTGATGATGATGGCAACTGCATTTATGGGCTATGTTCTGCCTTGGGGGCAAATGAGTTTCTGGGGCGCAACAGTGATTACAAATCTTTTCTCATCTATACCACTTGTTGGTGATAGCATTGTGACTTGGCTTTGGGGTGGCTTCTCTGTTGATAATCCAACATTGAATCGATTCTTTTCTTTGCACTATCTTTTCCCATTCTTGATTGTTGCTGTTGTCTTTTTGCATGTTTGGGCTTTGCATATTACAGGATCGAACAATCCAACGGGGATTGAGCCAAAAACAGAGAAAGATACGATTCCTTTCCACCCTTATTACACAATGAAAGATAGTTTTGGTCTGTTGCTTTTCCTCATCTTGTGGTCAGCATTTATTTTCTTTATGCCTGACAAATTAGGACACCCTGATAACTATATTCCAGCGAATCCACTCGTGACGCCTGCTCATATTGTGCCGGAATGGTATTTCTTGCCTTTCTATGCAATCTTACGTGCGGTCACCATGGATGTGTCTATTTTTGGTATTACTATTATTGATGCAAAATTAGGTGGGGTGATTTTAATGTTTGGTTCGATCATTCTATTGTTCTTTTTACCTTGGCTTGATAGATCACCAGTGAAGAGTGCGCGTTTTAGACCGCTCTACCGGATCTTCTTCTGGATTTTGGTTGTGGCTTGTGTGACCCTTGGTTATGTTGGTGGTAAACCCCCAGAGGCGCCATATGTTCAAATTGGTCAGCTTGCAACGGCTTATTATTTCCTACATTTCTTGGTGATATTGCCGCTGCTTGTCAAGTATGAAAAGCCTTTGCCCTTGCCGAACAGTATTCATGAAGCTGTTTTAAAAAACAAAAAACCATCTGCGGGGGCTTCAGCTTAAGCTGAGGAGATTAGAATGAAACAATTGATTTTACCTTTTGCTAAAACACTGACAACAGCTTTGATGTTAACCTTTGTCTCAAGTGTGTCTTTTGGGTCAACTGAAGGGACTTTAGAGCCTCCAAAACATTATTGGAAACAAGATGGCATTTTTGGCACCTATGACCGTGGTGCGCTTCAGCGAGGTTTTCAGGTCTATAAAGAGGTTTGTGCCACTTGCCATTCAATGAATCACGTGCATTACCGTAATTTGACCGATTTGGGGTATACAGAAGCACAAGTGAAAGCCATTGCTGCACAGTACCAAGTGACGGATGGCCCAAATGATGAAGGCGAAATGTTTGAGCGCCCTGCAATTCCTGCCGATAAATTTGTTGCTCCTTTTAAAAATGAGAAGCAAGCCAGAGCTGCAAACAATGGTGCTTTGCCACCAGATTTGTCACTTATGGTGAAAGCCAGAGAAGGTGGTGCTGACTACCTACATGGTATTTTGGTTGGTTATGCAGAACCACCAGAAGGTGTCACTGTTGCTGATGGTATGCATTATAATGTTTATTTCCCAGGCCATCAGATTGCAATGCCACAAATGCTTATGGATAATAGCGTGAGTTATGCAGATGGGACGCCAGCAACTTTAGAACAAGAATCAAGTGACGTTGTCGCTTTTCTTGCTTGGGCATCTGATCCAAACATGGAAGCGCGTAAACAGATGGGAATCAAGACAATTATATTCTTGGCTATTTTTGCTATCATGATGTATTTTGTGAAAAAGAAAATCTGGAAAGATGTTGAATAGATTTTGAGGATTTGGTCATTCCAAATATCTCGGAGGTCTTGTTCAGTCTTTTGTGTAGATAAAGGACACTGCGCTTTTCTCTTATAGTGTTTTTATCTGGTATTAGAGAAAGAGTCGTTCATGTCTGTTAGCCAGTTTAGCCTGTTAAAAACAAGAAGGTTTTTACCTCTTTTTATTGTTCAGTTTTTGACGGCTTTCAATGACAATGCATTTAAGAACGCTTTTTTGATCTGGTTTACGTATGACCTTGTTCAATATTCTACAATCAGTGCGCCTGTGATGGTGAATATCGCAGCGGCTCTTTTTATTGTACCATTCTTTTTATTTTCATCTATTGCGGGACAACTGGCGGATCGATTTGATAAGGCTATTTTAACGCGCTATTTGAAATACGCAGAAATAATCTTGATGATTTTAGCAGCAGCCTGTTTTTATTTTAAGACGGTGACAGGGCTTTTAATTGTCTTATTCTTTTTGGGTGTGCAGGCCACTCTTTTTGGTCCAATCAAATATAGTCTTTTACCAGAGCAGCTTAAAGATAACGAGCTTATTGCAGGTAATGCCTTTATTGAAGGCGGTACTTTTTTAGCGATTCTGTTGGGGACAATCTTTGGCGGCCTTCTGGTGATGGGCAGTTTTGGGCGTGAGGCGATTGCCATTACGTTGATTTTGTTTGCTACAATTGGTTTGATCACAAGCTATTCAATGCCCCTTGCAAAAAAACGGCAAGTCGTAAAATCGACTCCATTTTCGTGGAATATTGTCACTGGAACAATGCAGATAATTGCTTATTCTCGTGAGACAAAAACGGTTTTTTATTCGATCATAGGCATTTCATGGTTTTGGCTTGTTGGCATTGTTTTTTTAAGTCAGTTTCCGATTTATGTGAAAGATGTGTTGCATGCGGATGAAGTGATTGTGACTCTGTTGCTGACCATTTTTTCTTTAGGGATTGGCATTGGTTCATTGCTTTGTAATCGTTTGCTCGATGGTAAAATTGATGGAAAGATGGTCCCCTATGGCGCGCTTGGGATGACTTTGTTCATCTTTTTGTTTACGCTCGGGAGTCACTTCTATAAGCATACTTACGTAGAGCAGCCAATCTTGATGCTTTTTGATTTTCTAAGATTTGGCTTTCCGGCCTATCTGATTTTATTGGGTCTGATTGGCCTTGCGATCTGTGGAGGGATTTATATTGTTCCTCTTTATGCAATCATGCAGCATCGCTCAAATCAGGCTCATATGGCGCGTGTTGTTGGTGCAAATAATGTTTTCAATGCTCTCTTTATGGTTATAGGAAGCGTTGGAACGGTGGGACTCTATGCACTCAATTTATCAGCTGTTGAAATTTTGTTTCTTGTCGGTCTGTTCAATGTTGGCGTCTTTTTTGTTGTTCAGCATATTGTAAGGCGGGAGAGAAAGCATGCTTAAATCTGTTTTGAAATTGTTCTTTACTGTTTTTTTTCGTATCAAAGTGATAGGCATTGAAAATTATGTCAAAGCAGGTAAGCGTGTCTTGGTTGTTGTGAATCACCTATCTTTTATCGACGCGATTGCCATTGCTTTGTATTTACCTGGCAAGCCCATGTTTGTTGTGAATAGCTTTATTGCGGATCATTGGCTCTTTAAACGCGCTCTTTCTTTTGTGAGATATTTTGCCCTTGATCCGACCAATCCTATGGCTACCAAAGATGTGATTCATGCGCTGCAGCAAGATGAAATCTGTGTGATTTTTCCAGAGGGTAGAATCACAGTGACGGGATCACTCATGAAGATCTATGAAGGACCTGCGATGATTGCTGATAAATCCGGCGCTCAAATATTGCCGATTCGGATTGAAGGAGCGCAATATAGTCCTTTTTCACGATTAAAGGGAAAGGTACGCATTCGTCTTTTCCCGAAGATTACGATTCATATTTTACCGCCCCGTGTTTTGAATGTGGAAAAGGATATGATGGGTCGAGAAAGACGCCATGCTTCAGGCGTGAAACTTTATGATGTGATGAGCGAGATGTATTTTGAGAGCTCTGATTACCAAAAGACACTTTTTCATTCGATCATTGACATGATGTCTATTCATGGTCGAGACCATTATATTATGGAAGATATCTTGCGTCATCCTATCACTTACGGTCAATTTGTTGCGCGTAGTTTTATTCTGGGAAAGGCCTTTGTTCGATTTACTCAGAAAGATGAAATAGTTGGTCTATTGTTACCAAATATGATCAGTTCAGTGATTGCTTTTTTTGGACTTCATGCCTATGGACGCGTTCCTTCCATGTTGAATTTCTCAGTAGGTGCCCACAATCTGACCCTGGCGGTTGAAGTCGCAAAAATCAAAACAGTGGTTACATCAAGGCGTTTTATTGCAACAGGTGAGTTAGAGCCGTTGGTTGAGGCTTTAGAGGCAAAAGGCATTATTATTCAGTATTTAGAAGATCTGCGCGATTCAATTTCTTTATTGGCGCGGATGACAGGCTTTGTGAAGTCATATGTGCCTCTTTTCTTTTACAAAAAGCAGAGACGTCTTGATTCAAAAGATGCAGCCGTTGTTCTTTTTACCTCAGGCTCGGAGGGCGTGCCTAAAGGGGTTGTTCTCTCGCACGAGAATATCCAAGCCAATCGCTTTCAGCTCGCATCGCGCGTTGATTTTGGTCCAACGGATATTGTTTTTAATGCTTTGCCGATCTTCCATTCATTTGGCCTTACGGGCGGAACTCTTCTGCCGCTTCTTGCGGGCATTAAAACATTTTTTTATCCATCCCCTTTGCATTATCGAATTATTCCGGAATTGGTTTATGATCGCAATGCAACGATCATGTTTGGGACCGATACATTTTTGTCAGGCTATGCCAAATATGCGCACCCTTATGATTTTTATTCCATTCGCTATGTTTTTGCCGGCGCTGAAAAGCTGAAGGAGGAGACACGTAAAGTTTGGTCTGAAAAATATGGCGTGCGTATTTTTGAAGGCTATGGCGCAACGGAAACGGCACCTGCTTTGTCAACAAATACACCAATGCATAATAAGCCAACAACAGTGGGCCGGCTTTTGCCATCAATTGACTATCGGATTGAAAAAGTACCAGGCGTTGAGGCAGGAGGGCGTCTCTTTGTAAAAGGCCCAAATGTGATGAAGGGATATTTATTGCATGATGAGCCTGGTGTGATTGTGCCGCCGAAAGATGGATGGTATGACACAGGTGATATTGTTGATTTTGATGAAGAGGGATTTATATCCATTAAAGGCAGAGCAAAGCGTTTTTCAAAAATTGCTGGTGAGATGATTTCACTGACAGCTGTTGAAAAATTTATTGCAGACCTATGGCCCCAATATCAACATGCTGTGGTCGCGGTCCCTGATGAGAAAAAGGGTGAGGCTTTGGTTCTTTTGACAAATTATGTTGGCGTGAATCGCGAAGAGATCAGTCTTTTTGCAAAACAAAATGGGATTACAGAGCTTTCTGTGCCAAGAGTTGTTAAATATCTTGAGAAGATGCCGATTCTGGCGACTGGTAAAGTTGATTATGTCGCCTTGCAGAAATTGGTGTCTCTCTAGGCTTTTTTGGCTACGGCTTCTGCTTGAAAATGAATGAGAGACGGTTAATATTCGTCATTGCGAGCCCTTTAGGGCGTGGCAATCTCATTGTAATTAAGAAAGAAGATTGCCACGTCAGCCTCCGGCTTCCTCGCAATGACGGCTTCTCAATATCTTCTAACGTTTATTATCACTTCCAAGTTTATTCTCTCAAAATTTTTATGTGCCGTCCTTAAGCATCCTCAAGGCCACCTTATGAAATAATCAAAAAACTAAAACTGAAAGTCTCTTGTTGGATACAAGGCTCTCATTTCTTGCCAAAGCTGTTTTATGTCAACTCCAATTTGGTTAAACCCAAGATTAAGGCTTGTCAGCGTCCTGTTCACTTTGAGAGCCTCAGCAAAAGCTTTTGCGCCTTTATCTCCAATTTTGTTGCACCCAAGATCAAGACTTGTCAGCGTCGTGTTCATGGTAAGGGCATAAGCAAGGGCTTTTGCGCCTTTATCTCCAATTTGGTTAAACCCAAGATGAAGACTTGTAAGCGTCTCGTTCATATCAAGAGCCTTTGCAAGAGCTTTTGCACCTTTATCTCCAATTTCGTTAGCATTAAGATGAAAGCTTGTTAATGTTTCGTTCTCTTTGAGGGCATCAGCAAATACTCTTGCATCTTCGTCTCTCATTTGAGCAGATACAATTTCAAAGCTTGTCAGTGTCTTGTTTATTTTAAGAGCGTCAGCAAACAATATTGCGCCTTCGTGCCCAATATTATTCATTACAAGTTCAAATCTTTTCAGGGTCTCGTTTTCTTTCAGAGCCTCAGCTAGGGTTCGTGCCCCTTCAGCTTTAACTTCGTTAAGTCCAAGATAAAGGCTTGTCAGCGTTCGGTTCTCTTTGAGGGCATCAGCAAGCACCTGTGCGCCTTCATCTCCAACTGAATTGTCTTCAAGCTCAAGATTTGTGAGCGTTTTATTCACTTTAAGAAAACCTGCAAGTACTTCTGTGCCCGTAGTATTCATTTTATAAAAGATTTTGATCTGCGTGATAAAAGTCTGCTTTTGGAACATGACAGAAAGCTCTTCTTGATTTTGGATCTCGAAGAGATACCAGAGCCCGAACATTTCGTAGAGGGTGATATCTTTAGAATGAGCCACTGTTTTTGAAAGAAAATCTTCCAATTTCATGAATGGCATTCTATTTTCTGCCACTTTTTGAATGATTGGTTTCATGTAAGAATTGAAGATGTCAGCATCAAAGACAGCCTCTGTCGAACAGAGCATTTTGATTTCTTGAAAAAGAGGGAGAAAAGCATCAAATGTCTGAGCTTCTCTCAGTTTTTGCTCTATTGTTGGTTGAAGGAGCCTCATCTTGATATCCAATGTCAATAGAGTGTTTTGAATGGTTCCCACTCTTTCAGCAAGTGGTAACTTATTGAACTCACCCAATTGATATGTAAAAGCAATGTCAGATAATTTAGGGATTTGCTTTCCTACGACTGCTTGAATTGAGTGTGTCCTTTGCTCTTGGAGTCCAGCGGTTGAACTGAGTTCTTTTAGTGGATTTAAATGTGTCATGTCTGTATCTTTCAAGTTATAAGAGGTCTATAAAATATATTTTGCAAAGAATGCACCAACTCAATTGTATTTGCAATCAATATTGAAACAATTTTGCAGAATAGATTCATAAACCTGCTGTGAATAGAATTCGCCAGATCAGTTACTTCTTCACAGCAGGTTTAAATCTCTTATCCAGAAATTGTGAGGCCTTGACGATGCCTTCATATGAAATGCCGTGGTCTAATTGAGGGCAGCTGAGTGTTTCAGTTGGAATGCCAAGGCCAGTTAAGCTATCCTTGGCTTTTGAGAGTTCACTGAAAGGCACAACGGAATCATCTTGCCCATGAATCAGGAGCGTTGGTGTTTTAGAGATGATTTCTGAGCCGAATTCAGGCCTATGGAGGAATGAACCGGAAAATCCAACGATGCCGCCAAGCGGCTCTTTGCGACGAAGTGCTGTGTGCAAGGCCATCATGGTGCCCTGAGAAAAGCCAACAAGAATAAGATCGTTGCTTTTGAGATCGTAGGTTTCAAGCATTTCATCAATGTACTTATCGAGGACAGGCGCTGCAATCTGAGCCCCTTGAAACATATTCTCAAAGTCTCTTTTTTGGAGTGAAAACCACTGGCGGCCAAAAGGAGCGAGTTCAAAAGGAAAAGGCGCATCTGGTGAAGCAAAAAGACAATCTTTCCAGAACGCATGCTCTTTGAAAGATTCTGAAAGGGAAATGAGATCCTGACCATCAGCGCCGTAACCGTGCAGGAAAATGACCATATGCCGGATATCACTTGATTGAGGTTCAAGGATAGGGCCATCTAATGTTGGCAGTGCTTTTACATTTTGCATTTGGATAGGAGACATAAAACACCTCTGATTGTCTAGAATTCAAGTGCGTAATGGACTTGAATTTGCTTCTCACGAGAATGCGCTTTATTGTCAGAAAAATCAAGATTGAAAAACAAACCTCCTATTTTTTCAAAGGCGAGATCAGCTTCATAATGCATGTTCACAAATTGATTCTGAGATTGATTTTTAAAGGAGGCACGGCTGCGATCAAACTGATAGGCATGTTGACTTTCTGCAGTGCTGTGCGTGAGGCCTAATTTTAGATGATGGCTCAAAAAACCAAGGTGTGTTTTTTGAGATGGTAAGAAAAACTGTCCGCCAAGACTGTATGCTTCTTTCTTGTAGCTTTGATTTTTTTCAGTAAGAGATGAACAGGATCCACTATTCAAGCGATCATGATGATGAGATGAAAACTCAACAAGAGGGCCATAAAGAAAATGTCCATTTGTCATCAGTGATCCCATTTCAATAAAGATATTTTGACTCTGTCCCCGATGCGAGCTTGAATCCTTGCCGTAAGATTGCCTGCCGAGGCTGAGTCCCCAATCAAGATAATGTGTGGTTTTGGCCTTTGATAGATAATCGATAGATCCCGAGATGCCGACTTCTTGATGGGACAGAGAGGTTGAAGATGAGAGATTTGAATCCGCAATATGCGTAAAGGCACCGATGGAAAATGTATTATTCAATTGATAGTTCAGATGAACCCGGTGCGCATCAAGCGATTTGGATCCTTTGTGTTTTTCACGCTCTTGAAAGGAGAGGGGTTTTTCAAGGGCTGTTGATTGCGCGCTGATCAAGAGAGTATTTTGCGTTGAATCATTCTGATTTAACTGTGCATAAATTGATTTTTGAGTCACCGAAGGAGATTGCCTGCGCAGTCCTTTTCCATCAAGACTTCGAGAGAGCCGCTTTTGCTGAATGGGTGATAGAACAAGGCTTTTTGTTTGCGCTTCAAGTTGATCCATCAGAGGAAGAAACGTATCGTTTTTACTCAATTTTTTAGCTTCTTCAAAAGCTTTTTGAGAAAGATAATAATGAACGGCCGCTGATGGATGGACATCATCTGCATAAAACCAAGCGCCATCAATTTTGCCATCTTGACGATTGAGAGCATCCGTTGTGTTTGAAAAGCCATAGTGCTCAGGATCAGCGAGCATCGCCTCAATGCTTGAAAAAATATCCACAATTTCAATGCCTTGTTCGGGGCCTAAATTTTCTCTGAGTGTTGCAACGGAAGCCGAGAGCGCCTGATTATGGCTGACAGAAAATTGTCTCATGATTCGCTTGAGATTATCGACTTCTTTTTGTGTTAAGTTTGGGAAGAGTTCTGAGATTCTTTTGATAATGGGTGTTTTTGAAAAATCAGGTAAGTTGGCAATTAAGAGAGAATCTGCGCCCGCATTTAAAAGTGTTTCCATACCTTGTGATATGTTTTGAACAGATTCTGTTACGTGAGAGCGAAATTTAGAGGCGAAGTCTTGAATCGCCTCAGGACTTTTTGATGTTGCCATGAGTTGATAAAATCGAGGATTTTGGAAGAGGCTTAGATAATCATTTGCGCCTGCATATAAAAGGATGAGATCTGTTGATTTAGGATCATGCTCATTGGTAAAGAGTCCAATTTGTTGAGTCAGCATTGGTACTGGAGATTTTAAAAGGGCACCAAAACTTGCATGAGGTCCTGTGAGAGCGCCACCAAAAGCATAATTGAGAACTTGTTCATTTGACATATTGAGGGAGCTTTTCAAATGATCAATATAGATAGGTCCATTGGTAAAGCGCCCGCTCCATCTTTTGTCTTGATCAACGGGCTTCACATTTCCTGTATCGGAGAGGGAGTCTCCAAAGACGATCATTCTGTCAAAACCAGCCATTGCATTGTGTGATGTCATGGCGATGATAAGGGCGAAAAAAAACACCAGATAGAATCTTACATAGACCATCTTTCTCTCCTTAATCGTAGAATCAGGAATCAACTCTAAGGCTATTGTCCTTTTGCAGGATTTGCTGTTGTGTTTTCAGCAGAAGCAGGTTTTGTGTCAGCTGGTGTTGTCTTTGCTGCCGCTGGAGAACTTGTTGCAACGCCTTTGATTTCGCCTGTCTTTACGGTTTTATCTTTAATCACAACTTTACCATTGCCGCTTTCAAAAGTGATTGAACCTGTGATATCTGTTTTGCCTTTTAGCTCAACAATTTGCTGTTTTGTGGCATCAGTACTTTTTTTGATCAGAATCGATTCTGCTTTACAATTGCTCAGTTCCATTTTTTCAACTTCAGCAATGATTGCTTTGAAGGTTGAATCTTCAGCGTCAAATTCACCTGAAGCTGTCACGGTGTCACCAAAAGTTGATTTTTTAATCTTTGTGTTGCCGTTTATGGTCGTTTGTTTTGTAATTGAGACTGATTCAAGTTCAGTGTCGCCATTGCTTGTAAAAGAGCCAGTAAAACTTGACTTTTCAACTTCTGTTTTACCGTTAAAGGTTCCATCTTGTAATTCTGAGTCTTTAATATCTGCATCACCCATAGATGTGAGTGATTGTGCCAGTTTGCTTTTGTCAATTTTCAAGCGACCCATAGAAGTGACAGCCTCTTGAAATGTTTGATTTTTAAGCTCAGCATCGCCCATAAATTGAGCAGGGCCTGCATAGCTTGCTAAAGGGCTAAAGGCAATGAGTGAAACACTGAGAAGAAGAGATTTAGAAAAAGACATAGAAGAACTCCTTTATTGATTTTATTTGTTATTTGGTATTCTCTTTTTACGAAATGTTCACCCTGAATGCAATTTTATTTTTTTCGTTTTGCGGGGGTGGGTTTTTTTGTTCGGCGACCTGTGAGAATATTGATTGTCTCGACCGCAAGCGAGAAGCCCATCGCAAAATAGAGATAGGCTTTTGGAATCTTAAGGCTGAAGGCATCAATCACAAGTAAGAATCCAATCATCAAAACAAAGGCAATGGCTAGAATTTTTAAGGTCGGGTACTTATCAATAAAGTGAGCAATTGAGCTTGATGCAAAAACCATGAAAAACATGGCAACCGTCATTGCAACAATAATGATGCCGATATTATTGGTAAGACCAATCGCCGTTGCGACAGAATCAAATGAAAAGACAAGATCAATGATAATGATTTGAAATATTGTGCTCATCATACCACCCTTGAATTTTCTGAGGTCTTGATCGTGCTGTTTTGTGATTTCTTCATGAAGGCTTGTCGTTGCTTTGCTAATGAGGAAAAGACCACCAGCTAACATTAACAAATCGCGGGCTGAGAAATGCATATCCAAAACTGAAAAAAGAGGCGCTTGATGTTCCATCACCCACCCAATGCCCATGAGCATGATGATACGCATAATCAAAGCAAGAGACAGACCAATAAGGCGGGCTTTTCGGCGATCTTCTGCGGGCAAATGCTGAATGACAAGGGCAATAAAAATAATATTATCAATCCCTAAAACAATTTCAAGGAAGCTGAGGGTTAAAAAACTTGCCCATATATTGGCGTCAAATAAAAAATCCATCTGTCATTCCTCGTTTTGTTAAATCAACCCTTGCCTCAGTCCCATTTTTCTGGCAGATTTAGTTTGCCCTATTTTTATTAGGTGGGGAAGAGAAGAATATTTAACAAAACTTTACTTTTTGATTCGATTTTTGGTTGAGAAAATAATGCATCTGTCAATGAAAAAAATTGCACGCTTACGAAAAAAAAGAGATGACGATACCACGATATGTAGTATATCATTTTAAGAATGATCACAATATATAGTGTCTATAGAGATGAAAAGAAGAAATTGAGGGAATGATGGCAGACGAGACAATGACAGGGATGTTTGATATTGCACAAACAAAAAAAGGCGCAAGACTAAGGAAAGATCCGTCACGTGATGCACTTTTAACAGAATTCGGAAAAGCAACGCTGATTGATCGTTATTTAATGCCGGGTGAGTCTTTTCAGGATTTGTTTGCTCGTGTTGCGCTTGCTTATGCTGACAATAGTGAACATGCTCAGCGTCTTTATGACTATATTAGTCGTTTTTGGTTTATGCCGGCAACGCCAGTCCTCAGTAATGGGGGAACAGAGCGTGGTTTGCCAATCTCATGCTTTTTGAATGAAGCAGACGATAGCTTGAAAGGCATTGTTGATTTATGGAATGAGAATGTTTGGCTTGCCTCACTTGGTGGCGGTATCGGCAGCTATTGGGGGAATTTACGCTCAATTGGTGAAACAGTCAGAGGCAATGGAAAGACATCTGGTATTATTCCTTTCATTCGCGTGATGGATAGTTTGACTTTGGCAATTAGCCAAGGGAGTTTGCGCCGTGGATCGGCTGCTTGCTATTTACCAGTGTGGCATCCTGAAATTGAAGAATTTGTTGAGATGAGGCGTCCAACAGGGGGCGATCCAAATCGAAAAGCATTGAATCTGCACCATGGTATTGTTCTTTCAGATGCCTTTATGAGAGCTGTTGAAAATGATGAAGAATGGGCGCTCTTGAGTCCGAAAGATCATTCTGTGATTCGTAAAATCAGTGCACGTGATTTGTGGATTCGTATATTAACAGCGCGTGTTGAGACAGGCGAGCCTTACATGCTCTTTATTGATCATGTGAATCGTGCAATACCAGAGCATCACAAGATAGCTGGTCTGAATGTGAAAATGTCAAACTTGTGCAGTGAAATTACATTGCCAACGGGTATTGATCCCTATGGGAAAAAGAGAACAGCTGTTTGCTGTTTATCATCACTCAATTTAGAAACATTCGAAGAATGGAAAGACCATCCAACTTTCATTGAAGATACAATGCGTTTCTTAGATAATGTTTTATCAGACTTCATTAAAAAAGCACCTGATGCCATGTCTGCAGCGAAATATGCAGCTGAGCGTGAGAGATCTGTTGGATTGGGCGTGATGGGTTTCCACTCATTTTTACAATCCAAAAATATCCCTTTTGAATCTGCGATGGCAAAAGCTTGGAATAACCGAATTTTTGCTCACATTCGTAAGCAAGCCAATGATGCATCGCAGCTTTTAGCAGAAGAAAAAGGTGCTTGTCCAGATGCTGCTCAATATGGATATGATGAAAGATTCTCAAATAAAATCGCGATTGCGCCAACGGCATCAATCTCAATTATTTGTGGCGGAACATCACCAGGAATCGAGCCAAATGCAGCAAATGCCTTTACGCATAAAACTTTGTCAGGATCGTTCCCTGTCCGTAATAAGTATTTGAAAAAATTACTGGCCGAGAAGGGTGAGGATAATGAAGACACATGGTCTTCAATCACAACAACTGGTGGATCTGTTCAACATTTAGATTTTCTGTCTGATGATGAAAAGTCTGTCTTTAAGACCGCCTTTGAGCTTGATCAAAGATGGCTGATTGATTTGGCTGCGGATCGGACGCCGCATATTTGTCAGGCACAGTCATTGAATCTTTTCATGCCTGCAAATATTCATAAAAGAGATTTGCACCAGATTCATATGATGGCCTGGAAAAGAGGTGTAAAGTCTCTCTATTATGTGAGATCTCAATCCATTCAACGTGCTGAATCAAAAAGCTCTAGTAATCTAGGGAAAGCTCAGCAAGAGGCGCCGAAAGTGGAATTGAAAGATTACGAAGAGTGCCTTGCTTGTCAATAAGGCGAAAGCGATTATTTTAACATACAATTAAATGAACTGAGGAGATATTGATGTCAGCCCCAAAAAATGAAGATCAGATTGAAGTTGGATCAGGCGCTTGCCGCTTAATGACCCCGAATCCTGTTTATAAGCCATTTTATTACCCATGGGCTTATGAGGCTTGGATGATGCAGCAACGAATTCATTGGCTTCCTGAAGAAGTGCCTTTGGCAGACGATGTAAAAGATTGGCAAAAAAATCTAACACCGATTGAGAAAAATCTTCTGACTCAGATTTTCCGTTTCTTTACACAAGCTGACGTTGAAGTCAATAACTGCTATATGAAGCATTATTCAAAAGTCTTTATGCCAACAGAGATTCAAATGATGCTCGCCGCTTTTTCAAATATGGAAACAATCCACGTTGCTGCTTATTCTCATTTGCTTGATACAGTGGGAATGCCTGAAATTGAGTATTCTTCTTTCTTGAAATACAAGGAAATGAAAGACAAGTATGATTATATGCATGAATTTTCTGTAGAAAATCCACACGAAATTGCAAAAACACTCGCTGTTTTTGGTGCTTTTACAGAAGGTCTTCAACTTTTTGCATCATTTGCGATTTTGATGAACTTCCCACGTTTTAATAAAATGAAGGGGATGGGGCAAATTGTGACATGGTCTGTGCGTGATGAAACATTACACACCCACTCTATCATTCGCCTTTTCAAGACATTTGTGTATGAGAATCCAGATATTTGGACGCCCAAATTACAAGATGATTTGTATACAGCTTGCCGTACGATTATTGAACATGAAGATGCCTTTATTGATTTGGCATTTGAATTTGGTGAAGTTCAAGGGTTGAATGCACAAGAAGTAAAAGATTATATTCGTTACATTGCGGATCGTCGCTTGGATCAGTTGGGTCTTGAGCCAATCTATGGTGCTAAGAAAAATCCTTTGCCATGGATGGATGAAATGCTCAATGGTATCGAGCATGCGAACTTCTTTGAAAATAGAGCAACAGAATATACGAAAGCTGCAACCCAAGGGTCTTGGGAAGATGCTTTTGCTGTTCTCGTTCAGTAATATCAAATACCATTTTAAAATGACGGCACCGCCATCTTACAGGATGGCGGTTGTTTTTTGACTTAATTATTCTGCAATCATTTCTGTGCTATTTTTGTTTCATAATGCGTTGTCCTAGAGTGATGAAGGGAAAAGCCAATGACACAAAATAATGATATTCAAAAACGTTTAGATTTTTTGGGCATTAATGACGGTGTGCGGAGTACATTAAGAGAATTTAAGCCAATTGCAGCCAGGGCATTGGGTCCGATTTTAGATGGTTTTTATGCTCATATTAGTGGATGGTCTGATTTAGCAAAAATGTTTGGTAGTCAAGACCGTATAAATTATGCAAAACAAAAGCAGATTGACCATTGGATGAATATTCTGAATGGGACTTTTGATGACTCATACGTTGAATCTGTTACAAAAATCGGGATGACCCATAATCGTTTGGGACTTGAACCAAGATGGTATATTGGGGGCTATAATTTTATCGGCATAGGTCTGATTGCTGAGGCTGTGAAATATTATCAAAAGGGGTGGAGCCATAAAAAAGCGCAAGAAAACATTATTCGGACCGCTGATGCGATTAATAAAGCGCTTATGCTTGATATGGATTTTGCAATTTCAGTTTACCTAGAAGCGCAGGCAGATGATCGAAAAAATTTATTGAATCAACTTGGGTCAGAATTTGAAGGATCGGTCAAAAAAGTTGTTGATAATGTCATTAGTTCTGCAACATCCGTTCAGAATCATTCAGAGGTGATGGTGAGAAACACTGATCTTGTAAATCAACAATCATCAACAGCGGCAGCTGCATCAACACAAGCTTCTTCAAATGTTCAAACCGTCTCAGCGGCAGCAGAAGAACTGTCAGCATCAATTCAGGAAATCTCACGTCAAGTGCAGCAATCGAACCAAATGACAAAGAATGCAAGTGATGTTGCGCGTCAGACAAATGAGACAGTGTCTGGTCTTGTTGAAGCTGCTCAGAAAATTGGTGAAGTTGTTGGGATTATTAATGACATTGCAGATCAAACAAATCTCCTTGCACTGAATGCAACGATTGAAGCTGCACGTGCAGGTGAGGCAGGTAAAGGATTCGCAGTTGTTGCGAATGAAGTGAAGTCACTTGCCAATCAAACGGCAAAATCAACAGATGAAATTAATGAGCAGATTTTAAACATCCAAAAAGTGTCTGAGGAAGCCGCTGTTCAAATTCGGAATATTGCAGATACGATTGCTCAGATTAGCGAAATTTCAGGCAGTATTGCAGCTTCAGTTGAAGAGCAAAGTTCTGCAACAGGTGAGATTGCTCGCAATGTTCAGCAAGCATCACAGGGTACATCTGAGGTTTCACAAAGTGTTGAAAGCATGAATCGTGCGACACATGAAACAGAACAAGGGGCACGTGAGTTGGTTAATTCCTCAAAAGAACTCCTCTCACAAGCTGATGAGTTAAATCAGGATGTTGATGCTTTCTTGAATAAAATTCGGACAGCTGCTTAGTGTAAGCATCGGTTCTACCTTAAAAGTCAGCACCTGGGTGTTGACTTTTTTGTTTGGCCTGTGGGATGATGGTGGACTGTTTTCTCAGAAAAGAAAGTGTGACGATGGCTAAAAAAAGAGTTGATGTTTTATTGGTTGAAAAAGCCCTTGTGCCAAGCAGACAAATGGCTCAGTCATTGATCATGGCTCAGAAAATATTTGTTGGAGATCAGGTTGTTCTAAAGTCTGGTCAAACTTTCCCTGAAGAAACAGACTTTATCGTAAAAGGGAAAGAACATCCCTGGGTCTCACGCGGCGGTATGAAGCTTGAGTCAGGGCTATCTCATTTCAAGATTGACCCATCACATCGAATTGCGGTCGATATTGGCGCCTCAACCGGTGGTTTTACAGATGTTTTGTTACATCATGGGGCGAAATCTGTCTATGTAGTGGATGTTGGCCATAATCAACTTGCTTTTAAATTACGTCAAGATCCACGCGTGATTGTTCTTGAAAAAACAAATGCACGCTACTTAAGCGCTGAGCAGATCCCGGGGCTTTTTACGCTGATTGTGTGTGATGCAAGTTTTATTAGTTTGACAAAGGTTTTGCCTGCCATTATGGATATGGCGCCCCTTAATTGTGATATGATCGCTCTCATTAAGCCCCAGTTCGAGGCAGCGCGCGATCAGATTGGAAAAAAGGGTGTGGTGCGTGATCCGCTCGTTCACAAAGAGGTCTGTGATCGAATTGCAGCGTGGCTCGCGGAGTCTGGTTGGGAAGTGCTCGGTTTAAAAGAGAGCCCAATAACAGGTCCTGAGGGAAATGTGGAGTTTTTGATTTGGGCACAAAAAAAGGAGCAGATGCGTCATGAGTGATTGGGAAGATCAAGGCATATTACTCAATGTGAAGCCACACGGCGAATCATCAGCCATCTTATCGATTCTCACAAAAGAAAAAGGGCGCCATCCTGGTTATGTCAAAGGCGCTTTATCCAAGAAAGACAAGGGTCTCTATCAGCCAGGGAATTTGGTTGATGTTTTCTGGCAGGGAAGACTTGAGGAGCAATTGGGATTTTTCCGCGTTGAGATGATTACCAATTACGGCGTGAAATATTACGATGAGCCTTTAAAATTGATGGCGCTTAATTCTGTCTGCGCGCTTGCGCATTCTTGCCTGTCAGAGCGTTTTCCATTCCCGCAGATTTATGAAGGGCTTAAGGCCTTCTTGCTTTTGATGGAAACAGAAGATTTTTGGCCAGCTCTTTACGTTCATTTTGAAAAGAGTTTGCTCCATGCGCTTGGATTTGGTTTGGACTTAGAAAGGTGCACGGTTTGTCAGCGTGAGGATGATTTGATTTATGTGAGCCCCAAAACAGCACGTGCTGTTTGTAGAGCTGATGGTGAGCCTTATAAAGAAAAGCTATTGCTTCTGCCGCCCTTTTTGCAAAAAGGAGGGGCCTATCATGAAGAGGATTTGATAGATGGTTTAAGGCTGACGGGTTATTTTTTAGGAGAGCATATCTTTACGCATCTCTATAGTGGCGAGCCATTTGCGCGTAGTCAATTTGTGCAGATGTGTCATACTAAGCAATAGGCATTAAATAGCACATTTAAAGCGGTGATTAGAAGTATCAGTTGCAGTATTGACAAGTCGTCACTCAGAGCCCTCCTTAGGAGGGCGTGGAGTCTCTTGGCGTTAACAAATGGGTGCATCTTTTTGAGACTTTGCAGAGATTCCACGCCACCTCTTATGGAGGTGGCTCTGAATGACGGATTCTAATGTTACGATGCTTTTAATGCGAGAAAATTTTATAGAAAGTGAATGAATTTGATATGAAAAAAACCCCAGATCATAAATCTGGGGTTTTCCTAAATAGTGTTTATTACGCTGTTACAACTTTTTTCTTACGACCACCGTTTTTGCCGAGACCGAGGTCGCGTGCATAACGTGAACGAACTTCAGCGTAGTTTGGTGCAACCATTGGGTAGTTCGGTGGAAGATTCCAACGACGACGATACTCTTCTGGGCTCATGTTGTAAGCTGAACGCAGGTGACGCTTAAGCATTTTAAGTTGTTTGCCGTCTTCAAGGCAAATGATGTAGTCTGGTGTTACTGATTTTGCAATCGGAACTGCAGGCTGTTTGCCTTCAGGTGCAACGTGCGAACCTGAACGAATTGCTTTCAAGCTTTGGAAAACAATGTTTACGATCTCAGGAATGCTCTCAGGAGAAACCTGGTGGTTTGCAACATATGCGCTAACAATATCAGATGTAATTAATAAAATATCTGAAAAATCACGATTTTGGTTATCTGTCATTCTCGAACTCCTTTTAAATTCCTTAAACGAATGGTTTTAATCAATACAGAGTAAAATAACTTTGCATGCCGTAAATATATTAACATTTTATATATATGTCAAGTATTTTTTTTAATAAATAATTAACTTTTCACCAGTTCTATCAGTGATCAAAAATGATTTAATCTCTTGGCGGATGGATCAAATTGATGTAAGCTATCTTGAAGTTTTAAAAAGGTTTATTATTGATGGGTGATCAAGCAGAAATACGTCAGATTTTAGTTGCAAATGACCATGCTGGTGTTGAGTTTAAGGCTCAATTACGCAGCTCTTCTTCATTAAAAGATGTCACCTTTGTTGATCTTGGGGTTTTTGAAACCACTTCTGTTGATTATCCCGATGTTGCTGTCACTTTAGCTGAAAAAATGAAAAATGTACCCAATGCATTAGGCCTTTTGATTTGCGGATCGGGCATTGGCGTTTCAATGGCTGCGAATCGTTTTTCACATATGAGGGCTGCTTTGTGTCATGACGTGACCACAGCAAGGCTTGCAAGACAGCATAATGATGCAAATGTTCTTGTGATGGGCGCCAGAACAACAGGGATTCAAACAGCTATTGACATGATCTTGGCTTTTATGTCCGCGTCTTTTGAAGGTGGGCGTCATCAGGGGCGCGTTGATAAATTAAATCATTTAACGAATAAATAGAGGGAGATTATTATGAGTGCAACACATAATTTAGCAAGGAAAGATCAGATGAGTACACAGAATCACACAGAGGCTTCCTCCTTTTTTCAGCAGCAGCTTGCAACAAGTGATCCAGCGATTGCAGCGATCATCAAAAAAGAAAATGCAAGACAGCAAAATCAAATTGAAATGATTGCCTCTGAGAATTACACCTCAGCAGCAGTGATGGCAGCGCAAGGATCTGTCCTTACCAATAAATATGCCGAAGGTTATCCAAACCGTCGTTATTATGGTGGGTGTGAAGTTGTTGATGAGGCGGAAACACTCGCCATTGAGCGCGCATGCGAGTTGTTCGGTTGCGACTTTGCCAATGTGCAGCCTCATTCAGGAGCGCAAGCAAACCAAGCTGTGATGCTCGCTTTGCTTGAGCCTGGAGATTCTTTCATGGGCCTTTCTTTGAATGCAGGGGGACACTTAACGCACGGATCTCCTGTGAATCTATCAGGAAAATGGTTCAAGCCAATTCCTTACATGGTAAAGCCTGATACACATCTGATCGATTTTGATGAAGTTGAAGCTTTAGCTTTAGAGCATCGCCCTAAGCTTATTATTACAGGTGGTTCAGCTTATCCACGTACGATTGACTTTAAAAAATTCCGCGAGATTGCGGATAAAATCGGAGCCTACTTATGGGTTGATATGGCTCACTTTGCTGGTCTTGTTGCGGGTGGTGCACATCCAAATCCCCTTGATTATGCGCATATCGTCACAACAACAACGCATAAAACCTTACGTGGCCCACGCGGAGGGATGATTCTAAGCCGCGATGTTGAGCTTGGTAAAAAGATCAATTCTGCTGTATTCCCTGGTCTTCAAGGCGGTCCTTTAATGCATGTGATTGCAGCTAAAGCTGTCGCTTTGGGTGAGGCATTGCAGCCATCTTTCAAAACCTACGCACAGCAAGTTGTGAAAAATGCGAAAAAGCTTAGCGATGTGATTAAAGCGGGTGGTTTAAATCTTGTCTCTGGCGGTACAGACACGCATTTGATTTTGGTTGATTTGCGCCCCAAAGGTGTGACCGGTAAAGATGCAGAGAAAGTGCTCGAGTCAATCGGCATTGCTTGCAATAAAAATGGGATTCCGTATGATACAGAAAAGCCGATGATTACCTCAGGCATTCGTTTGGGGACACCAGCTGGCACAACCAGAGGCTTTAAAGAAGCTGAGTTTGAAGAAATCGGCAAGATTATTTGCGGCGTGATTGATTTAATGTCAAAAGGGCCAGTGAATGAGTCTGATTTGACCTCTTACAAACAGCGCGTTCAAGCTTTGTGCGATGCTTTTCCAATTTATGATATGGTATAATCATGAGATGTCCATTTTGTGGCAACGAAGAAACGCAAGTAAAAGATTCGCGGGCGAGTGATGATCAAACATCCATTCGCCGGCGTCGTTTCTGTCCAAAATGCGTTGGTCGTTTTACGACTTTTGAACGGGTGCAGTTGCGCGAACTGACTGTGATGAAGAATGATGGCGTCAAAGAGGCTTTTGATCGTGATAAAATTACGCGTTCTATCCAGATTGCCTTGCGCAAAAGACCTGTCTCGTTGGATCAAATTGAGCTTTTGGTGAATAGTTTAATCAGACAGCTTGAAACGCATGTTGAGCAAGATGTCACAACAAAGCTGATTGGGCAATTGGTCATGGATGCTCTCTCAGAACTTGATCAAGTTGGTTATGTGCGCTATGCCTCGGTCTATCATGACTTTCAAAACCCTTCTGACTTTAACCGTTTTGTCCAGAAGCTAAAGCCACAAGAGATTACTCAGCTGTTGTAGTGCTTGCCCTACGTCTTGAGATTTGTTGTGATGGATCTTCTAGCGGATGAAAGGATTTGATATGAGGGCTCACGGCTCGCTCGATTGTTCTCGCATCTAAAGATAATCTGAATTCAACTGAGTGATTCATATCAACATTATCTTGTGCTGTTTCAAAAATAATAGAGCTTGAATCGCTTGAATGAGGTAGTCCATATTCACGTGGATTGAGTTCAATTGTCGGTATCATGGTTCTCTCCTTTTTTAGGTGTGTAAGTCTCCCTATTCTGAGTACGTCATCGCGAGGAGCGATAGCGACGTGGCGATCTTGTATAGTGAGATGAGATTGCCACGGCGCAACAAGGAGCGCCTCGCAATGACGAATGTGCTATTGCTTACAATCTTAGTATAAGAGGAGGGAGTTAATTTTTCACCCTAGTATCACGCCAAACAATTTTTCACCATCAAAATGGGTGATTTTTGCCCGTTGAACGGAACCAATTTGCAATTCAGAGCCTTCTTGCGGCTCCAAATGAACTTCAGCAAACTCTGGGCTGCGGCCCATGCTGTTTTTTTCAATCAAAAGCTCTGTCTCACGGCCAACGCAGCTCTGTAAATAAGCTTTGACCTTCTCTTCACCTTTGGCTCTGAGGCGTGCAGCTCTTTCTTTGCGAATGACTGATTCAACTTGAGGCATGCGAGCAGCTGGCGTTCCGTCTCGCGGGGAATAAGGGAAAACATGGAGCCAGGTCAAATCACATTCATCCACGATGCGCATTGTGTTTTCAAACATCTCATCTGTTTCTGTCGGAAAGCCAGCAATTAAATCAGCGCCAAAGACAATATTTGGGCGAACGGCTCTCGCTCTTTTGCAAAATTCGATGGCATCATCTCTTAAGTGACGACGTTTCATGCGCTTGAGAATCATGTCGTCACCCGCCTGAAGGCTCACATGGAGATGCGGCATGAGTCTTTCTTCATGCGCAATCAAATCCCAAAGATCATCATCAATCTCAACGGGATCAAGGGATGAAAGGCGCAGGCGTTTAAGGCCAGGGTTCTGGTTTAGAACACGGCGGATCATCTGGCCAAAGGTGGGTGAGCCTGGTAAATCAGCGCCGTAAGCTGTTACGTCAACGCCGGTGAAAACAATTTCCTGATACCCAGAGTCGATGAGTTTTTTGACATGATCAGCAATAACGCCGATCGGGACTGATCTTGAATTGCCGCGTCCAAAAGGGATTGTACAAAAGGTGCAACGATGATCGCAGCCATTTTGAACCTGTAAAAAGGCGCGAGATTTTTCTTCAAAACCCTCAATCAGCTGATGAGCTGTTTCTTGAATGGTCATGATATCAGTCACTTGAACGCGTTCAACATCATTGCCGACACGTGGCTTATAGGATTCAAATAGCATTTTTTCATGATTGCCGAGCAAAAGGTCAATCTCGGGCATAGCGGCAAATTGCTCTGGGCGAATCTGAACGGCACAGCCAGTGACAATGATTTTGGCATCAGGATTTTGGCGACGCATTTTGCGGATCGATTGCCTTGCTTGTCTTTCAGCCTCTGCAGTCACGGCGCAGGTATTGATAATGATTGTGTTTTCAAGGCCAGCTGTTGTGGCATGACTTTTCATCACTTCAGATTCGTAACTGTTGAGACGACAGCCGAAGGTGACAAGTTGAACAGAATCATCTGATTTTTGAAGAGCATCTTTTGACATAAGATCCATAAAATAAACAAATTAAAAGTAAAAGGCAAGAGATTATTTTTCGCAGTCAAGAAGGCGTTGTTTCACATCAAGTCCCCAGGCATAGCCACAGAGTCCTTTATTCGATCCAATCACGCGGTGGCATGGAATAAAAAGTGAGATTGGATTTTTGCCAATGGCTGATCCTGTCGCTCTCACACTTTTTGGGCGCCCAATTTGGGTGGCTATTTGCTGATAAGTTGTGGTTTTTCCGTATGGGATATCAAGAAGAGCCTTCCAGATTGACACTTGAAAGTCGGTTCCATTCACACAAAATTGGATAGAAGAGTCAATCGGCTTGTCTGTCAGAAAGGTGTTGATTTGCTCTGTCCAAAAGGGATCCGTTTTGTTGATGTCAGAGAAAGTCACAGATTTTGCTTTGAGTTTGATGATTGATTTTGGATCAGGCATTTCATTTTTGCGATGGATACTGGCCCAGTAGAGCTTTTTACCTTGAGCGCCAATTAAGATATTAAAGTGAGGCATGGAAATGAGCGATAGATCAATTGAAAGTGTATCAAGAGGGCTGTGTAAAAAGGTCATCATTGTCTCCGTCGTTTATATGGTGTGACTTACAATAGCATCATTGTTAGCCTCTTCACACTTTTTTTGTTTGCTTGTGATAAAATTCTGGCGTGGGTGGTTTAAATATTGTATTAATAGGACCATCAATGTTTATTCAAGTCGAGGGATCCAAAAATGACAAAAGCAAATGATGCTCCAAAACAACAGGCGCCAACACAAATTATTATCAATGCTCAATATATCAAGGATCTTTCTTTTGAAAATCCAAATGCGCCTTTCAGCCTATTGCCAAGCAAAGAAGCCCCAAAGATCAATATTGAATTTAATGTAACGGCTAATGATCTTGACGTTGCGGATGATGCATCTCAAGGTAAAACGGATGGTGAGGCGAAAAACAAGCTTACAGAAATCACAATGATTTTTAAGGCTGAAGCTGTTACGCAAAATAAAACATCATTTGTGATTGAGCTATCCTATGCTGGTGTTTTCACAACAACAGGCCTTACAGATCAACAAAAGCACTTCTTGGTTCATATTGAAGGGCCACATATTCTATTCCCATTCTGCAGAGCCATTATCGCACAAACAACCAGAGAAGGTGGTTTTCCGCCTCTCTTCTTAGCACCGCCAGATTTTGGTCATCTTTACCAACAAAGAATGCAACAAGAAATGCAGGCAGCTGAAAAGATAACGGAAGACAATCCTAAGAATAAAACCATCAATTAATACAGGGCGTTAGAGCGATTTAGATGCCCGAGGAGCGATTCGTTTGGGAAGCATCTTTTGCGCTGCTTCTTCGTAGCCATTTTTTGCTGCTTCTTGAAACCAAAAGTAGGCTTTTGTGAGGTTTTGATGAGGTCCTGTCATTTCATAAATCTCAGCAAGCTCAAATTGAGCCTCTACGTATAGTTCTGTCGCTTTTGTTAAATAAGCGATTGCTGTTTCAAGTTCTTTTTCTTCTTTATAAACAAGGCCTAGCTCTAATTGAGACTCACCGTGCCCATTGTCAGAGGCTCTTTCTAAGTAGAACATTCCTTTATCATAATCTTCAGGTGTGTTGATTCCATGGAGATACATACATCCCAATTTGTGTGTGGATGGATTAAAATTATGATCAGCAGCAATTTGATAGTAGGCTATTGCTTTTTGAATGTTAATCTCTGTACCAAAGCCAAGTTCAAACATGACACCAAGTTGATGATTTGCTTTGATGTGGCCTTTCTGTGCTGCATTTAGAAAACACTCAAATGCAGTTTCTCTAGGATTTTCAAATTCAGGAAACTCTATATGGACCATTCCAAGATAAAATTGAGCCTCTGCACTCCCTTGGGATGCAGCCTTAACCAAGTAGTCTTTTGCTATGCCTAAATCCCTGCCGACAAGCTCTCCTTTACGGTAATGAATACCTAAATAAAGCTGTGCAGTCATGTCATTTTCTTTTGCAGCCTCGGTCCATAGCTCAATGATTCTATTTCTTATATCTGCGTTTAAGTTAATGCTTGGTTCAGTATTATAGATAAAGCCAAGGATGACCTTTGCAGGGGTAAAATTGAGCTCTGCAGAAATCTCAAGATAATGAATTGCTTTTGTAAGCTGTTTTGCATCATCATTAATTTCATAATGCTTAATCCCCAAATTGTATAGAGCTTCGGGATGCTCTAGATTAGCTGCTTTTTGAAGATACACATTTGCTTTTGCATCGTCTGTTGTATTGACATAAAGGTCAAAATAATAATCACCGTCTTTTTCATGCTTAAGGCGTTTAGCTGCAGAGTCTCGGCTCATGATGGTTTTAATATCAACCTTTACTGAAGGTTGAGTGGATTCGATATTTCTTTTTGTGGCCTTCTCAATACTGATATTTTCATCAGTTTGAGTTAGATTTTGGGTGTTTGAGTTGGTATTAAATTGAATGCCTGACATGAAAATACTCTCAGTTACAAATATAGATTTCTTTAAAAAAATGGATGAAACGTTAAAGAATGTTCATCTCTGCGGTATGTAAAAATAGTTATCTAACTATAAGAATATATTATATTAAAAAAATATGCAAGAAATAAGTGGGGTTATGGTTGTGAAGCCAAGGTCACATAATTTGTTGATGAAAGTGTATGTAAGAGTTATCAATAAATACCGTCATGGTGAGGAGCGACTTGTCGCGACGTGACCATCCAGAAATCTTTCAATAGATGCCGTTCGTTGATCCTTCAGGGCTGGATCCTCGCGGCCCGCCTTGCGGGCCTCAGGATGACGAGTTAGAGACATTGAGCTCCATTGGAGCCTTCTAAGCTGCTTTTGCTTTTTGTACCGTTAAAGACAGGCCGTCAGCATTGCCTGTGATCTCTACATTTTCATTTTGTGTGATCTTTCCTTCCAGAATCATGGAGGCGAGGGGATTTTGAATATGGTGTTGAATGATGCGTTTGAGGGGGCGAGCACCATAGACTTGATCGAATCCTTCATTGCCAAGCCATTCTTTTGCAGAAGAGGTGAGCGTGATTGTGATCCCATGCTGTGTGAGTAATTTTTGTAATTTGGCAATATTGATATCAACAATGATATCCATATCATCGCGGCTGAGGCGGTGGAACAGAAGGATTTCATCGAGCCTGTTTAAAAACTCAGGCCTAAAGTGCGCTTTGACAGCTTCCATGACTTTGTCTTTGACATCAGCAAGCGCTTCTGTGGGACTCATATATTCTGAACCAAGGTTTGATGTAAGGATGATGAGCGTATTTTTAAAATCAACCTTGCGTCCTTGTCCATCGGTTAGATGTCCTTCATCGAGAACTTGCAAGAGAACATTGAAAACATCCCGGTGCGCTTTTTCAATTTCATCAAACAGGATCACTTGATAAGGTCTTCTGCGGACAGCTTCAGTGAGAGCGCCGCCTTCTTCATAGCCTACATATCCGGGAGGGGCACCAATGAGCCTTGCAACCGAATGTTTTTCCATATATTCAGACATATCAACACGTACCATGGCTGTTTCGTCATCAAACATAAATTCAGCCAAAGCTTTGGTGAGTTCTGTTTTCCCAACACCTGTGGGGCCTAAAAACATGAATGATCCCATAGGTCTGTTTGGATCTTGAAGGCCGGCTCTTGCTCTGCGGATCGCATTTGAGACGGCTGTTACGGCTTCATCTTGGCCGACAACACGTCGGCGGAGATGGTCTTCCATGGTGAGCAGTTTTTCACGCTCGCCCGTGAGCATGCGCTGGACAGGAATGCCTGTCCAACGGCTCACAACAGTTGCAATGTCATTTTCTGAGACTTCTTCTTTGAGCAATTCAAGGGAGGAGTGATCTTGTGCAGCTTTTAATTTACGTTCAAGTTCAGGGATGAGGCCATAGGCAATTTCACCTGCTTTTGAGAGATTGCCTTGTCTTTGTGCAATCTCCAGTTCAGAGCGGCGCATATCAAGCTCTTCTTTGATTTTTTGAGCAGAACTCATCTGATCTTTTTCAGCGCGCCATTTTTGAGTGAGCTCTTTTGATTTGGTATGAAGCTCTTGAAGCTCTGTTTCAAGGTGAGCAAGGCGTTTTTTTGCGCCTTCATCTTTTTCCTTTTTCAGCGCCTCACTTTCCATGGTGAGCTGCATGATCCGACGATCAAGCTCATCAAGCTCAACAGGCTTGCTTTCAGCTTCCATCCTGATTTTTGCAGCGGCCTCATCAATGAGATCGATCGCTTTATCAGGTAAAAATCGATCTGTAATATAGCGGTTTGAAAGCTGTGCTGCTGCGACAATTGCGCCATCTGTAATCCGGATACCGTGATGCAGTTCATATTTTTCCTTCAGACCGCGCAGGATTGAAATTGTATCTTCAACGGTTGGTTCATCCACAAAAGTTGGCTGAAATCTGCGGGCAAGGGCTGCATCTTTTTCAATATATTTTCGATATTCATCAAGGGTTGTTGCGCCAACGCAATGGAGCTCTCCACGAGCCAAAGCGGGTTTGAGCATGTTTGAAGCATCCATTGCGCCATCGGCTTTTCCAGCGCCAATAAGTGTGTGGAGCTCGTCAATGAAAACAATGACTTGACCTTCTGCTTTGGTGATTTCTTGCAGAACGGCTTTGAGTCTTTCCTCAAACTCACCCCGGAATTTTGCACCAGCGACAAGAGCTCCTAAATCAAGGACGAGCAATTTTTTATGTCTGAGACTTTCAGGAACATCGCCATTTATAATTCTTTGGGCAAGGCCTTCGATGATGGCTGTTTTCCCAACGCCAGGCTCACCAATAAGAACAGGGTTGTTTTTTGTGCGACGAGAGAGGATTTCAATTGTGCGCCTAATTTCTTCATCGCGTCCAATGACAGGGTCAAGCTTACCGTCTTGAGCTTTTGCGGTAAGGTCTTGTGTGTATTTTTCAAGAGCTTCAAAGGTTTGTTCAGCGTTTGGGTTGTTGATGTTTTGACCGCTTCTCATTTCTTTTAATACCTCTTTTGCTTTGGATTTTTGGCCAGATGCTCCTTCAACCAACTCACCGATTTCTGTGTGATAGAGAAGGGAGATGATGAGCACATCTGTGCCTAAAAATTGATCTTTGAGTTCTTGAGCATATTTCTCAGCCTCTGCGAAGGCCCGTGCGAGTTTGGGCTCGAAATAAACTTGACCTGCTCCAGATCCTTCCACTTTTGGGATCTTATCCAATTCTGTTTTGAGAGATGATTTGAGTGAGGTTAGGTTTGTTCCAATCTTTTTGAGAAAGCGTGTTCCGTAGCTTGTTGGGTCTTCAAGAATCGCCAAAAAAATATGCACAGCGCTGATTTGCTGATTTTTTTGTGTTAAAGCGAGGGATTGAGCCTTTTGCAAGATTGTTTGGACATCTTCTGTGATCTTATTGAAATCCATGTGAAACTTCCTTTCCAATTCTCTTACTATATTAATTGGAAATTGTTTCAAAAATTACAAGAGGGGGTGATATGTATTTTGTTTAACCTTGAGCCTGATCTTTATAAAAGGCGATGAGTGTTTTTCTGATATCCGCTAGAGCGCCTTTATCGAGATGAGTCTCGCCCTTGTGCGGGGCATGAGCACCAATTGTATAGTTACCTAAAGTCACACGATCGATACCACCACTTTTAGACATTTGACGACTTGTCGCTTCTTTTGTTGTTTTGAGATACTGAACAAAAGTTTGTAAGTTTTCTTTTGTCACTTTTCCTTTTGTCATAATCTCATTGTAGATTTTTTTGATCTGGTTTGGGGCTTTTTGTATATAGAATCTTTCAATTCTTGTTTCTTCCTCTTTGAGTTGTTTTGTAAGATCTTGAATGACGCGTTGTGTATCTTGTATCCGCGTTTTGATTTTAACAGTTGGTTCTTTTTTTACTTTTGGGATCGCTTGCGCAGCAGGTGTTTGTTTGGGTGGCTCAGGATTTTCTGCAACCGTTGGCACTTCTACAGTTTCAGCTTCAGCTTCAGGTTCTTGGGATTGTGGTTTTTTCTTTTGTGGCTTTGAAGGCATAGCGAGTTGATATGACTCAGCGATTTCTTCTTTGGTTGGTTGTCTGATTTTGTAGCGTCGTGAAATTTCTGAGAGAGATTTGCTGAGTTTGATCATTAAATCATGCAGCATCATAATATATTTGGGGTAATAATAGATGATTTCATTCTC
Organism: Alphaproteobacteria bacterium; assembly: GCA_018063245.1. Classification (NCBI taxonomy): domain Bacteria; kingdom Pseudomonadati; phylum Pseudomonadota; class Alphaproteobacteria; species Alphaproteobacteria bacterium. The sequence goes on from JAGPBS010000001.1 coordinate 59,475, forward strand.
AGAAAGCGTAAAGACGAGATCAAGCATGTCGAGCGTTGCGAGAGCTTTTTCAGGTGATAGTTCTTGCATTGCAAGTGTTTCAAAGACAGGGCGAAACATCTGTAAAGCAAATTTAAAACGATTGACTGTCTCAGGTTTGCGGATGTCTACTGGTCTTTTGAGATAAGGGGTGATGAGTTTTTCATAAATAATTTCAATTGTCATGAGTTTAACAGGAAGCATCTGTCGGCGACTTGGATGATTTAGATATTGGACATATTCAAGCGCTTTTTCAATGTTCGAATAGGGCATTCCTGGTTGCGCTAAATAGGCTGCGAGCTGTGCGTAGCCTGCCATGACAAAGCCAATCGGTGTTTTGAAAGGAGTTTCTTGAAGCAAGTTTTCTTGTCTGACTTCTTTGAGCCAATTATTAAGAATCGTCATTGCTTTGTTAGCGTTTTTTTCGGTGCCTTGTCCAAAGAAATGGCAGATAGACAGAAAGAGTTTAACTTCTTTAAAGCCGCCATCTTCCTCGATTTCTGTGAAGTAATTAAAGGCTTTTTTGAAATCTGCTTCATTGCCTTCCAGCTCGGCACTTTCATAGTAGATGATGCCCAAATCTAAAAGTCCAATGGTACGAACTGGTTTCTGAGGGTTTTCATGAGCAAGGTTTAACATAAAGATGGCTTTATCTAGATCCGCTTCTGAACGCCCTGATTTGGTATAATAATATTGGCCAACAGCAAGTTGAGCGCGCCAGAATTTTTTTGTAGCACTGATTTCTAAAAAGGAAAGACCTTCTTGAATCGATCCTTGGTCCATCAGCTGTGTTCCATATTCGTAACAAGCGGTCACATCTTGATGCTCAGTTGCCATTCTTTTAATAAGCTCTGCTTCAAATGCATCTGGGTCCTCTGTCACAAAGGGGGCAAGAGTTCGCATTGTTGCAAGATTCGGAGAATTGAGATGCGCAATGCGCGATAGGTAAAACTCTTTTCTCTTTACGTTTTTGAGACAAAAAGTATAGGCAATGTCTCTTTCAAGAAGCGGAATATTTTCGACCGTGAAGGTTTGAGGATTTTGAAAACGGGTGAGAATGTCTGTGAGTAATATTTTGATGGCCGGGGTGTCATAGGTTTGAATCCATGCGTGTGCATCATAGATAAGTGTTGTGATCTCTGGTGTTAAATGTTTTTCAAATGCGCTCATCAAAATCTCCTTAAAATAATAGGCTCACTCTAACGGAACTGAGGATAAATTTCAAGTATAATATTGTTAATTTTAAAAACTGTAATTTTTTTGTTGATTTTTTATTTAATGTATGGTAATTCTATAAATAATAACGCAAATGAATAATCAGTATTGAAAGTTATTTTGAGTTATATCAACGTAAGATTTTTATTTTTAGAGATCTGACTGGAAACCAAACTGAAGAGTGAGAAGCTGGAATTTAACATTCTTCAATAAGTTTAAAACTGGAGACTAAAATGGTACATCTACCTGCTGGAACAGGGGATGAGAGCCCCACAACAAAAGCACTGAGCGTCAAACTCAGTGCTTCTCTCACAAAAAAACCACCGCTTCCTTCTCGATCACATAAAGTGAATCGGGCTTTTGCAAATCCTTCGGGATCTGTATTGCTTGACACACAGCTTCAATATAGGCCTTTTCCTTTGAGTGAGGCCTATGCCTATATGAATGATACAGGCGTTGTGAAATGTTATAAAACAGATCGACTCATTGCCTTTGAAAATGTTGTTTTAAGACAATTGCCGCAGAAAAAATGCCTTTACGATGGCCCTGTGCATTTAAAAATGATGGTTGAAAGCGATCGAGGATTTGAGACTTTTCCGCTGCAGAATTTCCTAGGCTTGCTTGAAGAGTCTGTCTTATGGGGTGTTCATCAGATTCAATCATTTTCGGTGACTTTTACACCCAGTAAAGAAGGAGATCTTCGCATCCTCAGATTGACAATCAGTAAATCAATCTAAACGGAGGGGCGAATGTTAAATCAAGATGAGAGGCCAGTCACCTGGGCTCATGAAGAGGCTGCACAGCCAAAGTTAGATACCTTTATTGATCGCTTTCTAGAAAAGGGATTGATTACAAGAAGGCAAGCGCATTTAGCACTGGCATGGCGCGAAGATTTTATGATGGCGGGGCTCTTGAGATTGGGCTCAAGTTGTCGTCATTTAGCCCGCATTGATAGAACAATGTTCGGTTATGATCAAGATCATTGGAAAAGGCGTAAGGCCTATCAGCGATGGCAAAAGCAATTTATGAGTTTTAAGCGCCGGCAAGATCGATCAGATTTAGTTGATCTCTGTTGTTTGGACTTGATCCCAGAGACATTTCACCGGATGTATGCAATCAAGAACCGGTTGCATTATTTATTTAGCCTCTTTGAAGACGAGCATTTTAAGAGCTAAGTAATTGAGAATTGTCACAACACCCATGGTGAGAACCCAAGAAATGGTAGGCGTAAGCTCTGCATCTTGAATCAGATAGTGAATGGATGTCGAGCTTATGACCATGAAAAAGATCTGGCTCAGGACAAAAAACACAAATTGGTACCTGTGTTTTTTCTGTACTTTGAAGGACCATTTACGGTTCCAATGATAGCTCCAGAGCATGGCAAGAGCATAGCTTAATCCTTGTGAGATAAAAGGAGCATAAGTTAAAGAATAGGGCGCTGTAAAGTGATAGGTCACAATAAAGATGATATAGGCAAGTAAAGTGTTACTTGCGCCAATCAAGATAAAGCGCGAAAAAGTTTTGGGACAAAAAAAGGAATATTCCTTTTTAAGAATTCTGTTGATGGGATCAAGGGTCATGAGATCTATTATACAAAATTATTCTTGGCTTGTCGAATTTTTTGAAATTCTTGAATGGATTCTGCTTTTAAAAAAGGATTGGTCAAGAGCTCTTCTGCCAAGGTAAAGGGGATGCTTGGCTGATGTTTTTCTCTCAGATTTGTCACTTTTTTCATTCGGTCTTGGACAGCGATGTCAGCTGGATCAAGATGGAGAACAAATCGTCCATTGGCAAGAGTATATTCATGACCGCAGTAGATTTGCGTGTCATGGGGCAGGTTTTTGATTTTTTGAAGCGATTCAAACATTTGCTCATAAGTGCCTTCAAAGAGCCGCCCGCAGCCCATGCCAAAGAGAGTATCACCTGAAAAGAGAATGTGGCGGAGAGGCTCATAGAAAAGGATATGCCCAAGCGTATGGCCTGGTGTTTCAATGACCGTGAAATTTGCATCGCCAAAGGCAAGCTGATCGCCCTCTTTGACAGGATGGGTGATTTGAGGAATTTGTGCCTGATTGAGCGCAGGACCAAAGATTTGTGGGCGATAGAGCCTCGCGAGTTTTTCAACGCCGCCAATATGATCAGAGTGATGGTGCGTTAAAAAAATATGCGTCAGGGTGAGGTGATGTTTTGTGAGATACTCATTCGCTGTATCAAAATCACCAGGATCCACAAGAGCTGTGAGGGTATGGGACTTGTTGTGTAAGAGGTAGATATAATTATCCTCAAAGGCTGGAATCAAGGTAATGGTGAAAGAGGGCGCGTTTGTCATGAGGACGGTCTCGTGGGTTAATGTGAGTTGCTATAAATTAACCGTCATTCAGAGCCACCCCATAAGGGGTGGCGTGGAATCTCAGTTAACAATCAATTGAGTGCAATCCCTTTTTAGAGAATGCAGAGACTCCACGGGCTCCTGTAGGAGCCCTCTGAGTGACGGTTGAGGTTTCTTTCTCTCGATGCTATCCCTCTTTGCTTTTCATGACAAGAAAAAAGCCCTCAGGAGAGGGCTTTTTTGATCAAGGGTGATCTTATTTCTTACGAGATGAGGCAAAGCGAAGGGCGCCTAATCCCATTAAAGATGCAAAGAGCAATGAGAGCATCTCCGGTTCAGGTGTTGGTGTTGTGTAGGTAAACTGAACCACAAGGCCAAGAGTGCTTGTTGCGGGCGTACCTGATGTTGTGAAGGCCGTAGACGTTTGATCTGTATTGGATAAAGTAGCATCAAAAGCATTGTTCCAGAACCCAGCGCCAAATGTTGATTGTATGTCAAAAAGCAGGTTCCCTTGTGTTGGATCATAAAGGAAGGGGGTTGCAAAGGTGAAGACATAGTCAAAATCATAAGTGATGCCATTTGTTCTGACTGATGTGCTTGGTTGAGAAAGGCTAGATGGGCTACTGATAACAACCGTTGCATCGCTGCCGAGATTTGATGTCAAAGAGGTTGAGAGACCATCAACAGCTGCAGATGGTGTTGACATAGTAACCTGTAGGCTGTTTAGGATTATTGGCGACACTGGACTGTTCAGTGTATAACCCTCATTAAGGCGAAAAGCAAAAGAACTGATGAGAATAGGACTCGTTCCAAAAAGACTTGATCCAAAGACTTGTTGGTATTCTAGAGTTGGTGTAACGCTGAACCCAATAGGTCTTGTGGAGGCAGAGTTTCCATTTGTATTTGTTAGAAGAGGATCAGGTGTGACTAGGTAGTGTCGACATTCACTTTAGCCACAAATAAATAGCAGATAGAAGAACAAAAGCCATATAAGAGACCGCCAATTTGTCATATCGCGTTGCTACTCTTCTGAAATGCTTCATTTTATTAAAC
>JAGPBS010000002.1 GCA_018063245.1 Alphaproteobacteria bacterium
GCTTGGAGCAATAGATTTAGATCAGATGGAAAAATACACTCCCGTAAATTTATACTCTAAGTTATAATCGAAAAAGTGTTACCTATGTCCCCGCACATTCGTTACCCATGTCTCCGGTCTGTACACCTTCGCGGGGATGACAAAGGAGAAAGCGGGGATGACAAAGGAGAAAGCGGAGATGACAAAGGAGAAAGCGGGGATGACAAAAGAGGTAAATTTGTGAGGTAACGCTATTCTTTTTCTGCAACGATTGTTGGGAACATGCCTTGTGAGTCGTAAATGACCTTTGTGACTTTGAATCCAGCTTCTGTTAGTTGCGTACGCGTTTGAGCTTCTGTCCGGAAGGCCTGCCATTGAGCGCCAATAATATCGGCAAAGATAGCTCTTTGTTTCAGAGTATCTTCTTGATTATAGTTTCTCCAAGTGGAGTTAGGTGAAAGGGCAGGCGGTGGTGTTAGAAAGCTTGTAATCAAAATGCCTTTTGGTTTTAAAGATTTTTGAAATTCTTTATAAAGATCAACCACCTTTTTGTCATCAGGCTCGTAAATATTGAGTCCATTGCTTGTAATCAGGTCAAATTGCTCAGGACTTTCTAGATCCCAGGCATTCTTTTGAACAAAAGCGACATTTGTATGTTGATGAAGGTCTGCGTTTTTCTTTGCGAGTTCAAGAGATTCAGGATCTAAATCAATCCCAACAAGCTTTACATTCTGGTGATGTGTATAGTCCAATCCTAATAAATCATCCATGAGACCACAGGGAATAGAGGCCATTTGTGTATTCTCTTTCAAAGCTTGCTGAAGCTCTGTTTGAAAAATCGCAAATCGTTCTTGGGTCGCTTTAACAACAGGAGCTGAGTGGAGGGTCCACTGCTCAAGTTCAGAAAGGTTTTTCTTTTGCGGACCGTGAAGGATGATGTAAGCAGTCCAAAATCCATTCAGACCTTTATTTTCAAGCAGAAAACGACCTAGCTCAAATTGAGCGAGTTCGTTTAGCAGCGTGAGTTCTTCTGCAAGCGAGAGGGTCAGTGTCTCTTTTGCTTCTAGATTTTTTTTGCAGATCGTTAAATCAAAGGCTTTATTTTGCTCTGAATTGTGACTGAGGAGTTGAGGACTTCTGTCAGAAGCCATAAGACGAGAGGTTTGCATAAATAGACTCATACATAAAATAAAAGAGAGGATTAATCGATAGGCTATTTAAGGGTTATTTCCATAATTCAGTGACTTGAATGCCGATTTGTTTTTCGATCTGAACCAATTGACCTTTACCGATGCTTTTTCCATTTGCTTTAATGGTGATCGGAGAGTTTAAGTCAATGCCTATATTGATTTGATAGCCCTCTGTGATTTTTTGAGTTTGATCAAATGGCATATTGAGGCTTGCCAATTCAAACACCATTTTCACGGGAAGAGCTGCAAAATTTGTTGCATTGGGTTCGCTTTTTGCCTTTTTTGCAGTGGCAACAGGGGCAGCGGCAGGCATAGGAGGCATTGCAGGTGGTGTTTGAGGCGCGAGAGCTTCTTCTGGTTCTTCTTCGTCAAGGTGATCGAGTATTTCTTGATCTTCTGGTTTAAGAGTCTGATCATCCTCTGTTTCTTCCTCATCTAGATCGTCTTCATCTTCATCGTCAAAATCATCAGATAAGAATTCGTCAAGATCGAAATCATCATCTTCGTCACCCATGGATATCTCCTTTTCAAACATTTTTTCTATCGTTAAGGTTTGATTGCTCAGCTTGCCCAAGAATGAGCCAAGTCCTGGCAAAATGCCAAATATTTTTTCATGATTCAGGCGATAAAAAGCTTTGTCACAAAGAATGACGTCTTCTTTTTCTAAGCCTTTTAAATCATCAAATGAAAGTCTTGTTTGTCCCATAATTAGGGGGATGCGTGCATTGGTTTTAAATGATGCAATGCCAGCAGGACTTGATCGATTCACCAAAGCTTCCAGTGCATTGAGGCCGCTTAAATCTGTTTCAAAAATGCCATTAATGGTTGATTGATTTTGTTTGTCGGTAAGAGTGAATGAGAAAGTAAAGGCGTTTTGCGGATCAATGAAGGCTTTGTCATCTGGTTTAGAAGTCGCTGTATTTGTGAGTTGGAGATGATGGATTTCAATTTTTTGATTGAATTTTTGCTCTAAGGTGGCCAAAAACTCATCGAAAGCAACTTCAAGAAGAGCGTTGCGCACAGGACTTACGATCTCTGTCATCGTGGCTTCAGGATATTTTGTTTTGAGATAGTCAGCAAAAAAGAATGACTGAAGCTTGATTGCAAAAGGAACATTGTTCATGGATGCATGAATTTCAACTTCAGGCTTTACTTTGATTGAGTCAGGCAAAAATGTCAAAGTCATAGCTTTGCCTGCAAAGGGTAGAATGACACTGTCCTTCAAAGCCAGCAATGCATTGCGTGCAAGATGAAACTCTTTTGAGATGCTTGGAATTTTTTTTGTTTGGATCATTGACATGGTGATATTTTACTAAGCTGCTTGATTATGCTGATTTTTGTTCTGATTCATCCTGCGGGGATGCCTCTTGCTTTGTGCTTGATTCATGGTCGCTATTTTGACCAAGATCCAGAGAAGTACCGTCTTTGACGCTCACTTGATAAGAATCGCCAAGTCTTTCAGCGAGCATATCTTTGTAAAGAGCAATTGTTTGAACGGCTCTGATATCATTGGCCTCGAAGTGAACTTGGATTTTTCCATTCTGCAATTGGCTGAGTTGAATTTCTGTATTTTGGAGAATGTCTTGTTTCACAGAGATTCTTACATCAGGGCCAACCTCCGATGCGCGGATTGAAATGAGGTCAACAACACGGTTAATTTCATCGATCAATTTTTGATTGCCGTCAGACACGCCTTGTGATTGAATTTTGCCAATTGACATATTGTCTGATGATTCTAAGAAGTTGATATTAGCCATGCCGAGTCTCATCCCTCTTGGATCAACGAAGGTTTCTTTGTCATCATCTGAGTCTGAAGATTGTTTCTTAGATTTTTTTGCTTCATCGAGAGCACGTTCAAAATGATCGATGTCATCTTTGTCATAAGGGCTGTTTTTATCATCAGCTCTTTGTGTGCTGAAGTCAGGTTTTTTGAGCTGTGCAGAAAGATCTGGCATTGCTTGAGTTTGTTTTTGTGAGGTCGCTGTCATATTTTTAAAGTCCGTTGTCATTTAGTTTTCCCATTCTTCTCTTGGTCCTATTGAAACCGAGGTTGCTTGTTCTTCCATTTCACCTTCTTCAGTTCGTTCAGCTTCAAAGGCTTCTTCTTCTGTCACAACCGTCAAGATTTCTCCTGTTTTTTCAGTATTAATGACTGCTTGTGAATAATCTTTTTTTGAGTCCATGTAAGCGTCATGTGCATTTTCTTTTTCCTGAAGGGCGTCATCTCTTGCTTTAACGTAATCTTGTTCCTGTTCTTTGTTATGAATGATCTCAAGTTTCAGAGAATCAATATCTTTAACATAGACTTTTTTCTTTAAGATATTGTTATAAAGCCTATTCTCCTCTTTAATGCGCCATTCTTGGTAGTCTAACAATTCTTTCTCTTTTTCTTCAACCTTTTTTGTGGCCTGTTCAAGAATCTGCTCTCGGCGTTTCATTTCATTAAAAGCCGATTCTTCTCTGATCTTTTTGATCTTAACAATATCAGCAATCTGTTGCTTCATGTAACAAGCCGTTGAAGTTGATTAACAGTATCTGTAAAGCCAAATTTTTCATCAGTTCCTTGTTTCAAGAAGGATTTAATTCTGTCAATTTTGGCAATGGCTTCATCGGTTACGCGATCGTTTCCTTCTTTATACTCGCCAATTTTGACAAGTAATTGAACATCTTCATATTTAGACATCAATTCACGGGTGCGACCAGCAGCTTTTATATGAGCCTCTGGCACAATATTGGTCATGACGCGGCTTACGCTGCGTAAAACGTCAATCGCAGGATAATGATTTTCAGCGCCCAATTTTCGAGAGAGAATAATATGTCCATCGAGAATTGACCTTGTTTCATCAGCGATGGGTTCAGTCATATCATCGCCCTCAACGAGAACGGTATAAAGAGCTGTAATCGATCCTTTGTCAGAATTACCAACACGCTCCATGAGTCTTGGAAGAGATGCAAAGACACTTGGCGGAAACCCACGCCTTGTTGGCGGCTCGCCCGCGGCAAGGCCAATTTCACGCAAGGCACGCCCAAATCGTGTGACTGAATCCATGAGGAATAAAACCCTTTTACCCTGATCTCTGAAATATTCAGCAATCGACGTTGCAACATAGGCTGCTTTTGCGCGCTCCATCGATGCTTTATCAGATGTGGCGACAACAATGACAGAATTTTTCATGCCTTCAGGGCCAAGGTCATGTTCTATAAACTCGCGGACCTCACGTCCCCTTTCACCAATCAGCGCGATGACGGTGACATCAGCAGATGAGCCTTTCACAAGCATCGAAAGAAGCGTGGATTTACCGCCGCCAGCAGCTGCAAAAATTCCCATTCTCTGGCCTTCACCACAGGTGAGAAGCCCGTCAATGGCTTTAATGCCTAGAGGTAATGGTTTTGTGATGATTTTTCTTTTGAGAGGATCAGGCGCATCGGCAAAGACAGGGTAATAATCGACAGCATCTATCTCGCCTTTTTCATCTACAGGCTGCCCCATTCCATTGAGAACGCGGCCTAATAAACCAGGGCCTACAGGAACAACGTGCTGACGGCCAGTAGGGAGAACTTCAGTATCAGTGGAGACGCCCGTCATATCGCCAATCGGTGTTAATAGGGCTGCATCTTTAATGAAGCCAACAACTTCAGCATAGAGCTCTTCTTCAACGCCGGGTGTTCTGAGAACGCAGATTTCTCCGAGTTTGACTGTAGGCACGACCGCGCGGATGATGGTTCCAATCACCTGCAGAACACGTCCCTTGATTTCAATCAAGTTTGTTTCTTGAATGCTCGATTTCAGGATAGCTGGGATGTAGTCTAATTCACTCATTCATCTGCACTTTATTATTTTCTATACTAATCCTACCGGCTTTTTCTTATGAAATGGTGAAGACCAGGTGGCTCATCTTTAGCAATTTGGATCAGGCTCTTTGCTGAAATGCTCTGCAAACTTATTTGGAACATCTTTCCAGCTATCTGCATCGGCTTCAGGATTGCCTTTTTGAACGATATTGGGCCAAAGGAGAGAATAATCTCTGTTGATTTCAAGCCATTTGTCAGCGGCTGGATCTGTGTCTGGGATAATTGCTTCTGCAGGACATTCAGGAACGCAGACGCCGCAATCAATGCACTCGTCAGGGTGAATGACAAGCATGTTTTCGCCTGCATAGAAGCAGTCGACAGGGCAAACCTCTACACAATCTTGATATTTGCATTTAATACAGCTTTCGGTGACGACATGTGTCATAAGAGGCTCCCTTTATTTTTGATCTCTTTTTAATGACATTTTTGATCAAAAAAGGCAAGATTTTTTTTAGAATTGATCATCAAAACAAAATGAGCCCCGAAGGGCTCAGATTGTTTAAAGTGAATCATTATTATTGCTTGCGGCGTAAGAGAGCAAGGCCAGCAAGTGAGAATCCGAGAAGGGCAATTGCGCCTGGTTCAGAGACAGGGTTATTTCCGCCATCATCCCCGCCACCGTCATCACCACCGCCATCGTCGCCACCGCCGTTGCAGTTTTTGTAGATACCGCATTCTTCAAAGCTAAAGCGCATTGAGACCAATTGGATGCCAGCTCCTGAGAGGGTTGTGATATATAGATAATCTTTGCCTATGTAGGATGTAATGTCTATTGTATTGATATTGAGTTGTTGCTCTGTGCTTGAGCTAGCTGGGTTAGGATATAAAAGATTGGAATTAACGCCATCAATAAGCACTGGATTTCCGCTATTCACTCCGGCAAGTGTGATTTCAAGAGAGTAACTTGCTGGAAAATAATTCACGTTCACAAATTGGTTAATATACCATAGGTCAAGGAAGATAAAATCTTGTTTAAAAATATCAAAACTTGTCACACCCGGAAAGATGGTTGCCAGATTGTGACCAAGTTCAGTTTGCTCATCAACGGTGATGGTGCCTCCATCATAAATGTTTATTCTATTTCTAAGTGCGATATTTTCTGATGCTGTTCCAACACCTAATGCAGTCGGTGTGAGGGCAGGTGTTGTGAGATCGACGTTGTTGAGTGAGCCAGCGGTCAGATCAGTGTTAAAATAGGTCGCACTTGGACCACTTTGAGGGCTATATGCAGTTGCTGTTCTTGCCGTTGCTCTTACATCCATTGGTGTGACAGTGATTGTGTCATTAACGAAATCATGAATTGCCACATTAACAGCGTTTGAAGCAGGAGCAGTTCCTGTAAAATCCCAAAAGGTATTGATGACTGAGGCTTGGGCTGAGGTCGCATAGAGTCCTGCTGTGAGGAGTCCTAAAGTGCTTAAAGTATATACTATTTTTCTCATGATAATTCCTTTTCTAAAATAGGTTATTTTTAAGTTTATACAGCGATGCTTTATTTAATCTTGTAATCATTACATCGACTGAGATGATAAATGCATGAGTCGTGCCATGAATTAAATTGTTTAAAATCAAATAGTTAAATTAATTTTTAAGATTAAAGACAGAAAAATTGCTTTTCTTTTTTACAGTTAGTTTGATGTGTCAACAATATGAGTGGTGAGGCTCTAAAACCCTTTCATTTTGTTTTCATTTGTTTTACTATTTTTCTCTAAAATAACGATAACAAAGGTTAGGTACACATCATGAGTCTAATGAATTTCCATTTAACTGAGTCTGCTGAGATGATTCGTCAAACAGTGCGCAGTTTTGCAACAAAAGAGGTTGCACCGCTTGCAGAAGAGACGGATCGCTTGAATCTTTTTCCGAATCAGCTTTGGAAAAAGATGGGTGATATTGGTATTTTAGGCATTACAGTGGAAGAAGAATACGGTGGTGCTGGCTTTGGCTATCTTGACCATATTGTAGCGATGGAAGAGATCAGTAAAGCAAGTGCCTCAATTGGTCTTAGCTATGGTGCTCATTCTAACCTCTGTGTGAATCAAATTCGCTTGAATGGCACAAAAGAACAAAAGGCAAAGTATTTGCCTAAATTGGTTTCAGGTGATCATATTGGGGCGCTCGCTATGTCTGAGGTGGGGGCGGGCTCTGATGTTGTTTCCATGAAGTTAAAAGCTGAAAAGAAAAATGGATATTACACACTCAATGGCACAAAAATGTGGATCACAAATGGTCCTGATGCCAATGTGTTGGTGGTCTATGCGAAAACAGATCCTGGGGCAGGTGCTAAAGGCATTACAGCTTTTATTATTGAAAAAGGGATGAAGGGATTTGAGACAGCGCAAAAATTGGACAAGCTTGGGATGCGTGGATCGAATACGTGTGAGCTGGTTTTTATAGATTGTGATGTGCCGTTTGAGAATATTCTTGGACAGGAAAATAACGGGGCTGCCGTTTTGATGAGCGGTCTTGATTATGAGCGAGCAGTACTTGCAGGTGGGCCGTTAGGAATTATGCAAGCTTGTTATGATACAGTTTTACCTTATCTGAATGAAAGAACACAATTTGGTCAAAAAATTGGTGAGTTTCAATTGATGCAAGGGAAATTAGCTGACATGTATGTCAATATGAATGCAGCCAAAGCCTATGTTTATAGCGTAGGAAGAGCTTGTGATGAAAAGCGGGTCACGCGCCAAGATGCCGCTGGTGCTATTTTGTTTGCTTCAGAAAAAGCAACACAGATGGCGCTTGAGTCAATCCAATGCTTGGGTGGGAATGGTTACATCAATGAGTACCCAACAGGACGGTATTTGCGAGATGCAAAACTATACGAAATTGGCGCTGGTACAAATGAAATTCGCCGCATGCTGATTGGGCGAGAATTATGTAAGGAATTTCAATGATCAATTTTTTCGGATTCATGAGAAGTGAAAAGAAGAAAATATACCCGGTCCTTTTATCGGGAGGCAGTGGGACACGCCTTTGGCCTCTTTCTCGTGAAAATTATCCGAAACAACTATTAAGATTGCTCTACTCAGACGATCATTCAATGCTTCAATTGACAGTGAAGCGGGTGGAAAATCCAGATTTATATCACCCGCCGATTATCGTTTGCAATGAAACGCATCGTTTTGCTATTGCAGAGCAACTCAGTAATATTGGCGTTGAGCCCTTAGGGATGGTCTTAGAACCAACCGGGCGCAATACGGCAGCATCGATCATGCTTGCAGCTTTAAAGGTTTCTGAGATTGATAAAGATGGCGTTATGCTTGTTTTACCCTCAGATCATTATATTGGTGATATTGAGGCTTTTCAAGAATCTGTCAATAGAGCCTTGGTTGGGGCTGTAGACGAGAAAATCATGATTTTTGGTATTCCGCCGACAAGTCCGCATACAGGTTACGGATATTTGCAAATGGGAGCTGAGTGTTCTGGCAAATATGAAGGGCTTTATCCCATTACAGCTTTCAGAGAAAAGCCAGATTTAGAAACCGCAAAAACCTTGATTGCAGATCCGCAATTTTTTTGGAACAGCGGCATTGTGCTCAGCTCAGTTGATCGCGTTTTAACTGACATGAAAAAATATGAACCAGAAATCTATGCTGGTTGTAAAAATGCTTTTGCAAAAAAACAAAAGGATCCAGATTTTACGCGTCTCAGTAAAGAGATTTTTGAAAAAGTGCCGGCCTGGTCAATTGATCATGCTTTGCTTGAGAGATCACCTCATGTGCTTGCTGTTCATGCTGACATGGATTGGAATGATGTTGGATCATGGAAATGTTTGTGGGAGTCACGGAGCAAGGATGAGAATGGAAACGTCACTGTAGGTGAAGTTTTTTTACATGAAGTTGAAGATTGTTTGATTCACACGGAAGAGCAAATGATGGCCGGGATTGGCCTCAAAGACATGATCATCGTTGCACTGCGTGATGTGATTATGGTTGCGGATAAAAGTCAGGCCGATGAGATTCAGAACTGTGTGAAGATGCTTAAAAAATCAGGCAGATCAGAGGCGGTTCAGCATCATCGTGTTTATAAGCCTTGGGGTAATTATGAGCAGATCAATAAAGGCAATCGCTTTCAAGTGAAATTTGTGATGTTAAAACCTGGTGCTGTTCTTGAGATGCAAACACACTTACATAGGTCAGAACATTGGGTTGTTGTGAGCGGTACAGCCAGAGTCAATTGTCAGGATAAAACTTACTTGCTCTCTGAAAATGAATCGACTTATATCCCATTAGGCTCATTGCATTCTTTAGAGAATCCTGGGATGGTTCCGTTGAAAATGATTCAAGTACTCTCTGGTGAATATTTGGGTGAGGATGATGTTGTTTTGAAAGAAGAGCAAGATGCGGATCCGCACTTTAGTCTAACGCATCAAAAAAAGCAGGCATAGATTTGATGGAAAAAGTGCCGAAATATATAGCAAAATATCATCCGCTTTATGGGTTCGAGCGCATCATGATTGGCATTGGGATCTTTCTACTCTTCCAAGTCTTTTTTGCTTTTTTTAATAATATCAGCGCTTATTCTCTGTTCAGATCGCCCGTCATGAGCGCTTTAAAATATTTGGTGCTCTATGATACGCTTTTGGTTTTAACAGGCTATGCGGTGCTGATTGCGTTTTTTTCCAAAAGTGCATTGTTTTTGAGAGTTTACTTGGCTTATTGTGCTTTGATTCTGGTTCGTTTTTTATTTATTTTGTTGATTGGAAAATACCATATGCTCGTTATTTATTTTCCTTTTTCAGATCTTTCCCTTGTTTTAGAAGGGCTGTGTTTAGCGATTGCGCCTTATCTCTTTATATCAAAAAGAGCAGAGATTACTTTTGCGCGTGAAATGAATAAAGAAGATCTTATTATTATTCAAGACCGTATGAAAGTGATTCAAGATATTACAAATGATGCCAAAGAAGATCAAGAGGCTGAGCCTGAAAAACCTTTCCGGAAAGGACAAAAACAGAAGTTGACCTACATTCAGAGGATTGAAAAAGATGATTATCCAGTAAAGCAACGAGGGCATTTCTCAGATTCGCCCTTTGATTATATTCCAAAGCATTACGAGTCTGACCATTATGCAATGGTTGAAAAGCCAGGTCCATCTAAGGTTCGTAAAAAAGGCAAAGATATTCTCGAGGGAGCTGATAAAAAAGCCAAGACTTTAAAAGAAGCCTCCATTCATAAAATGAAATCAGGAGAATCTGATTTATCAAAGGCTGTTGCGCGCAGTCGAAAGCCACGTAAATTTCATGATCATGACTTAACGCATCAAGAAGAAAGAGCAAAGCGGAGCGGTCGCTATCCTGCGCAATTTATGCATGGAAAACAAAAAGTGACAGATGGAGTGAGATATAAGCCAGGCGATAAAACATTACGGATTTATATCGAGCGCATTAAAACAAGAACAGTAACACCGGATGTTACAAAAAAATAATACTAAGTTTTATTTTATACTATTGTCTTTTAAGGCATGATGATTTACAAATACTTTAAGGTCATGATTGAGCAAGGAGTATGAGATGTCAGCTGTTGAATTGTTAAGCCTGAATGGACAGGAAGATCATCAAGATTTTAGGTCAATTGATATAGGGCCATTCTCAGCGATTCCAGGTGTTCAATGCGTCGCAGTAGAAACAATCCCGCAATTAAGAAGGGCCCCTGCGGTATTAGCTCATGATGAAGAAAGCGTGCAAGATCTTTTAGCGCGTGAGGTAGCTCCTCTTCCAGAGCAATTTTATGAGATGCGCGTTTGGACGAATGAAGCCCTAGGGGCTTTGAAGGAAAAGATTGCGGAGATGGCAGAAGATGAGGTCCTCCCGCTCAGAGCTTTTGAATCACGCACTATTGTGATGCGTGTTGATTTTCAAAAGATCATTGCAAAAATGCCTTATCTTGAAATTTTAACTTTGCCTGTGTCACATATGCCAGATGATTTTGTGCAAATGCTGAAGGAGGTTGTTAATGCTCCTTATACAAAAGGCATTCATTTTATTGCCCTTTCTTTAAAATGGTATCAGTGCCACTCGACTTATTATCATTATTTACCCAAAGAGCAGATAGATTATTTTCAGGCTTTCGCTAAATATTGTGCGGGGCAATCTGTTGATCTGTCTTATGCCGGTAAAAGAATAGCCTGGGTGACACCGCCAGAAAAAGCTATAAAATGTTTGTTGTGGGTTCTGTTTACAATCTTTTGTGTTACATTTGCTGTATGTACATTTGGTCCAATGATTTTTGATAGTTTTGAAGATAGCGAAGTTCATACGCTTGATGAGTATTTAGCAGAGCTTAAATATAAAAAAATTGCTTTTTGGTTGGCCGTTTTATCACCAATTGGCGTCATACTGACAATATCTATACTGGCAGGCGCAGAGCAGATTCGTAGAAAACCAAGGTATGAAAAGCTAGATGGAGCGCCTTATGAGGTGCCACAAATTGAAGAGGGGACGGTTTAATAAAGGCTCTTACACAAAATAAGGTGCTTAGCTATAGCTGAATTAATTGTATACACAGGTTTAAAATTTGTCGGCATGATATAAGCTTGTTATCAGCATTTGTTGTATTTTATTATGCCGATAAAATGCGTATAAATTAAGAGTAAATTTTGGAGAAGTTCTGAAGCTCTTGTTAACTATAGCTTTATCATTTTATAGCAATATGCTCTGGAATTGTTTCTAAATCACTTTTGGTAATGTATGGACAATCTGTGAGATGGATTTCTGTGAGCTTAGGGGCTGCGCGGATTAGATCATGAATATCACTTATTTTTATCTTTAGAGTGCCGAGTCTAGCTGTTTTCAAGGCTGAAAGAGAGTCTGGTTTTAGTTCAGAGAAAACACCTTCAGTAATCTTTTGACAAGCCCAGAGATCGATGTGGATTAAATGGGGCGCTGCTTGTAAAAGAGTTTGAATATCTTTATTCGTAACAAGTGTGAAAGAGAGATCAACCTTTTTAAGCGTTGTGAAGAGGTGTCTTGGTAACTTCACGAGTGTTCCAGATTTGATGTTTTCACAATGCCAGATATCGAGTCCCTTTAAGAGAGGCATAGCCCTGAGGAGTTTTTCGAGATCAGCGCCTTCAATATTCGTCCAACTCATGTCAATTTCTTCGATATAGAGGAGTCTTTCCTTGTTGGCATTGAGGTGATAAGCAAGATCATTGCGACTATCTATTCTGACAGAGGACTTGGTTTTAAATGGACCGGTAACAGGATTTGATTTTCTCTTTGTAACGGGTTTTTCAAGCGTGTTTGACATCTTTCTTGAGTATCTGGGTGATCGTACATCCACCTTCATGATTTTTTCGGTGAACACGAG
Source organism: Alphaproteobacteria bacterium (assembly GCA_018063245.1). Lineage (NCBI taxonomy): Bacteria > Pseudomonadati > Pseudomonadota > Alphaproteobacteria > Alphaproteobacteria bacterium. The sequence continues at coordinate 12,335 of JAGPBS010000002.1, forward strand.
AGGTGAGGGTACTGCTGCGTTTTCAGTTTTTAGCCCGGTGAGGTTTTCGACTGGTTTTGGCATGATTCTCTCCTAACCATTGTTTGGCTCTATTGTTGGGGCTTTGTGAAGCGGAAGATTGAATCATTAAAGCTGACATTGTAATGCGGATCTAAGAGATTCACGGTTGTGAGTTTGCCCATCAGATCTTCAACGGTCCATTGTTTGAGTGTGAAATTTGTCTTATCCAAAAAGAGAGAGAAAGTTCCTTGGTCTTGGTTCTCGCTGTCTGTAAGGCAAACTTTGTAGAGCTGCCCCTTTGTTTCAAAACCACACAGTTTGAGTCTTTCACCAAATCTGATCTCTTTGCGTAAGATGATATCCGCAAGACTTGAGCCAATGGTTGTATGGCTTTGCTGTTGCATTTCATCATCCCAATAGACCAGAAAAGTGCCGGTCGCAACAATAAAATTTTTGATTGGCGGATCATATTCAATACGCATTTTGCCAGGACGAGAGAGATAGAAAGTGCCCATAACTTCACTGCCATCAGCATTTGTTTGTTTGAATCTGCTTTGTAATGTTGTGATCTGGTTGAGCTTGGCTTCGATCTGTTTTAAAGTCGCTTGCTCTGATTTGGTGAACATATAGACATCAGCATTCAGATCTCTGTCATTTGATTGACTTGCGGCAATTGCAGGAAGATTGCCAAGGGTAAGACAGAAGAGAAGGGCGGCTGTGATTAATTTTTTCATGTGATGATCTCCTAAAAATAGAAATGGTTAATCTGAAATAAGAACTTCGCGCTTGCCAACGTGATTGGCTGAGCTGATAACGCCATCTGCTTCCATCTTATCAATGAGAGAAGCAGCTCTATTATAGCCAATTCGGAGGTGTCTTTGAACGAAACTTGTTGAGGCTTTCTTTTCACGTTTCACAATAGCGATTGCTTGTTGATAGAGAGCATTGTCATCATTGCTATTGTCAAAGCCAGCAAAGATCGCATCAGAGAAGGATGAGCCTCCACTGTTTCCAGCGCCTGACATCGCATTATCAGGTTCTTCTGTAACAGCATCTTCATATTGCGGCGAGCCTTGTGCTTTCAAGAATTTCACAACTTCTTCTACTTCACGGTCGCTTACAAATGGTCCGTGGACACGGATCAAGCGACCACCGCCTGGGGTGTAAAGCATATCGCCTTGTCCAAGAAGCTGCTCTGCTCCCTGTTCACCTAAAATGGTGCGAGAGTCAATTTTAGATGTTACATAAAAGCTGATACGTGTTGGGAAGTTTGCTTTAATTGTACCGGTGATGACATCAACGGATGGTCGTTGGGTTGCTGTGATAATGTGAATCCCTGCAGCACGTGCCATTTGCGCAAGGCGCTGAATGGTTGCTTCAATTTCTTTACCAGCAACAAGCATCAAGTCAGCCATTTCATCAACAATCACGACGATGTATGGCAGTTCGTTGAGGCTGATCGGTTGTTCTTCAAAGATTGGTTTGCCTGTATCTGGATCAAAGCCTGTTTGAATGCGGTTGGTTAGGATTTCATTGCGCTCACGGGCAAGGCGAAGTCTCTCATTATAACCTTCAATGTTTCGAACACCAACACGAGACATAGCACGATACCTGTCTTCCATTTCTCTGACGGCCCATTTGAGCGCCATGATTGCTTTTTTAGGATCTGTCACAACAGGAGAAAGTAAATGCGGGATACCATCATAGACCGATAGTTCAAGCATTTTTGGATCGATCATGATGAAGCGGCATTTCTCGGGCGGATGACGAAAGAGCAGTGAGAGAATCATTGTATTGATACCAACAGATTTACCGGAACCTGTCGTCCCCGCAATCAAAAGGTGAGGCATTTTAGCAAGGTCAGCAATGATCGGCTGGCCACTGATGTTTTTTCCTAAGACTAGGCCGAGCTTTTGGTGGCTTTGACGATATTCATGTGATTCCATCATTTGACGCATATAGACAGTTTCACGTGTTTGATTTGGGAGCTCGATCCCTAAGGCATTTTCACCAGCAACAACTGAAATACGAACGGAAGTTGCGCCCATGGTGCGTGCAATGTCATCAGACAGACTAATGATACGTGATGATTTTGTACCAGGAGCAGGCTCAAACTCATAAAGCGTAATGACAGGGCCAGGGCTTACTTTTTTGATTTGACCTTGGATGCTGAAGTCATAGAGAACTTTTTCGAGTTCACGCGCCTTGTCTTGAAGCTCAGCCTCTGAGAGCATGCCCTCTTTGTTGTGTCGAATAGGAGCTTCCTGCAAAAGACTTAAAGGAGGTAGTTCATACTCAGATGACACTTGATCATCAAAATGGAAACTGGTTTGAACAGGCGGTGCAGCTTTTGCCTTTGGTGCTTGCTCAACAGGGATTGATTTTGCCCGGGCTTGTGGGGGAGCAGGTTCCATGGGTCTTTCTGCCATCAGAGGTTTGCGGCCTTGTGAGATTGGCTCGAAGTAAGGCATAGAACGTTCTGGGTAAGAGGATCTCTCTTCATCTTGCGGTGTGAGAATCGAGCTTTTAAATTGTGGCATGACTTCTTTCAAAACGCCTGTTGCAGAAGAAACACGGTCAGTGACTTGTGATTTAAATCTGAAAAGGTGTGTTGCCAAGATGCCAATTTTGTTCATCCAGATGAGGATCATATTTCCCCATTGCTTGTAAGTTAAAGCGGATGCGTGAATGAAAAGAGAAAATCCGATGAAGAGAACGATCATCTGCATGAGGAGTAGATTAGGATCTGTTTTGATTTTATTGACTTGAAAGACCATTTCTTCGAATAGAACTGATCCGATCATACCACCATTAGAGAGATTGTCAGGTAACAAGGAAGATTTCCAGGGGTAAAAGGCGCTAGACAGAAAGAGAAATGCAAAAAGGAAAGAGATCAATCTTCTCTTTGTAAAATCCTTAAAGTGCCAGTCTTCAAAGTCTGCAACCCAAAGTTGCCAAGACCAAGTGAGTATGAGAATGACAAAAAGGTAAGAAGCAAAGCCAATATACTGTAGCATTACGTCACTCAAAAGAGCACCAGGCCAGCCCATTAGATTGTGGATAAAGGGATCTACAATTTGTGAGTTTGCTGTACTAAAAGAAGGGTCATCGGCATTGTATGAGTAAAAAGATAAAATTAAAAAGGCAGATAGGCTAAAAAGAGCCAAGGAAATGCTTTTTTGAACAAAACGAGATTTTAGAAAGGACAGATGAAATGACATGGGACTCAAAAATTGGTTAGTTTTGATGGTTTGATGACATTGAGCAGAACCATTTCCCTATTTATAATAGATTCTTAAGGTTTTCGCAAACATATTCAGTGATCTTTAAATCATGAACAAGAGCGATACGGATGTAGGAGTTTCCAATATTGTGACCATTTGTATCGGGTCTGGTTATGTAATTGCCAGGCAAGACTTTGATTTTATGATTCTGCCATAATTGCTTGGTGATGGCCTCTGCATCGGGGACTTCAAGCCAGATGAAAAAACCGCCATCAGGTCTTTTGTAATCTATCTTTTCCCCGAGAATTTGTTCAGCAAGATCAAATTTTTCCTGATAGAGTCTGCGATTTTCTTGAACATGCTCATCATCAAGCCAAAGGGCCGCAGAAGCTTTCATCAAAGGTAAGGGCATGCCAGCATGTCCATAACGACGAAGCTTGGCAAAGGGAGCAATTAAATTAGGATCTCCACATACAAAACCTGATCTCAGTCCAGGTGCACTTGATCTTTTAGAGAGTGAATGAAAAACAAGTAAGTTTGCGAAGCAATCTGTATAATCATCGGCTTGATTGAGTTCTATTGCAGCTTGAAGAGCGCTTACGGGAGAAATTTCATTATAAAGCTCATTGTAACATTCATCAGAGACAAGAATGAATCGATACTCTCTGGCGAGTTTAAGAAGCTTCATGAGATAGAGCAGATCTGCAGCCTTCCCCTGAGGGTTTGAAGGTGTGCAAATATAGAAAATAACGGTTTTTTCAAGAATATCAACGGGAATAGCATCTAGATTGGGTAGAAAATCATTTTCTTTGGTGGTTGGCAAAAAGTAAGGTTGAATCCCTGCAAGCTTAGAGGCGGCCTCATAGACGGTGTAGAATGGGTTTGGCATAAGAGCATAAGTGTCGCCCTTTGATTTTTTGACGCCTGCAGCCAGTTGAGCCGCTAGAAAAAGTCCCTCTCTTGTACCGCTGACTGGTAAGATCATATTTTTGAGCTTGATGATATTTTCATCGAATCCAAAGTGGCGATCAAGATAGGTTTTGATGCTTTCTTGAAATTCATCTGTGCCTTCAACGGGAGGATATTTTCCCCAAAGATGAGAGGCTTTTTGAATAGCTATATTGATGAGTTCAGGAGGGGTATGACGCGGCTCACCAATCGATACATCAACCATATCACCAAGGGTGAAATTAACAGGTTTGGGATCAATCGGGGCGAGTAATTGTCTGAGGCGCTCAAAAGGATAATCTTTTAAAGATTCAATTGTGGGAGAGATGAGTGCCGTTGTCATGAGAATTTCCTTTCAAAACAAGATATATTATAGTGAACTCTATTTTGGAAAAAAAGAGTAAAGAGTTAGAAATGTGAGGGTCTATGTCATTTAGCAATTTAAATTGCTCTTTTATGTAAGTTATGTTAAATTGAAAGTCACACTTTCAATTTAACATGGTGTTTGATGTTTATACGCGATATAACAACTATACTTAAGCGATTAGTGACTCTTTTTCCAATTATAGGCATAACTGGCCCTAGACAATCTGGGAAGACGACACTGGCAAAATTATTGTTTCCGGATTTGCCTTATGTATCTCTAGAAAATTTAGATATTAGAATGCAAGCAGAAGGAGATCCAAGAGCTTTTTTAAAGCTATATCAAAATGGAGCTATTTTTGATGAAGTCCAACATGTGCCTTCGCTATTATCTTACTTGCAGGGGATTGTAGACGAGGATCCTCGAAAAGGACGCTTTGTGATTACAGGGTCTCAGAATTTTGCTTTGAGTTCAGCTATTTCTCAAACTCTATCTGGACGGATTGGTATGTTGACATTGTTACCTTTGAGTCTTCATGAGATTGGTCAAAATTTAGAGCCTCATGTAGCAATTTTTAAAGGTGGGTACCCAGGACTTCATCAATCAAAAATGCATTCATTAGACTTTTATCCAAGTTACATTCAAACCTATATTGAACGCGATGTTAGGCAGTTGAAAAAAATTGAAAACTTGGGACGTTTCCAGAATTTCTTAAAATTATGTGCAGGACGTGTTGGTCAGCTTGTCAATTTTTCGTCTTTGGCCCAAGACGCCGGTATCTCGCACGTAACTGCTAGAGAATGGCTCACAATTCTTGAGGCGAGTTATATCGTTTTTACTTTACAGCCATTTCATCAAAATTTTAACAAGCGATTGATCAAAATGCCCAAGCTTTATTTTTATGATACAGGTTTGGCTTGTATACTATTGGGGCTTGAAAATGAAGATCAGATTAAGACTCACTATTTGAAGGGAGCTCTTTTTGAGAATTTAATGATTCTCGAAGTTTTAAAAGGAAGAATGAACCAGGGATTGCCTTCAAATCTTTATTTTTGGCGAGATCAGACTGGACATGAGGTTGATTTGATTGGAGAGTGGGGAGGCCTCATTCACGCTATTGAGATTAAATATGGCGAGACTTTTCAAGAGGGCTACATTAAGAACTTGAAATATTTTATACGACTTTGCGAAGAACAAAGAAAGGGATCCGCAGCGGGGTATCTTGTTTATAGCGGTGCTCAAGAGGGGCAATATTCAGATGTTCATTTAACGCCATTTACTAAAATATGTCAGAACATAATACAAGAATTACGAACAGGAGCATAAGGCAAATGAATCAATCAGATAAAGTTGATGTTATTGTTGTGGGTGCAGGACATTCAGGTCTCACAATGGCCTATATTCTTGGCCTATATGGTCTATCTGTTGCGGTGATTGATCAAGGCACTTTAGCAATGAAAAAGCAGCAAGATCAAGACCGCAGAACAACGGCTCTATCTTATTCAACGATGCAATTATATGAAGCTATTGGTTTGGCAGATAGTCTTAAAAAAAAATCTTGCCCAATTTTAGATATTCGCGTGTCTGATAAAAATTCATTTTTCTATGTTCATTTTGATCATGAGCAACGTGGGAAAGGTCCAATGGGTTGGATTACTGAAAATGTTGTGCTGAGTCGTGAGTTGATTGATCGGCTTGTTTTGCTGGACAACATACGTGTGATTGAAAATGCCAGTATTGAATCTATTGAAACAGATACGGCAGGGGCTGCTGTTCATTTGAAATCAGGTGCGCGTGTTAAAGGATCGCTCTTGATTGGTGCAGATGGTAAAAATTCTTATTGTCGCAAAGCTGCAAAAATCGGAGTTCAAGACTATAAATATGATCAAAAAGCGCTGATTTGTACAATCAAACATACAAAACCACATCATAATTATGCTGTTGAATATTTTTTCCCCAATGGGCCATTTGCCTTATTGCCAATGTGCAATAATCGCATGTCAGTTGTTTGGGCAGAGCCATCAGTCCTTGCGGATGATTATGTGAAAAGAAGCCCAGAGCAAATTTTAGGTCTTTTATCTCAAAAAATCACCATGGATTTAGGAGAGATATCAATCGAAGGCAAGGTTGCTTCTTATCCTCTGTCCTTATCTTTTGCAGAAACTTATGTTGCCCCATCGCTTGCTTTGATCGGGGATGCTGCCCATGGTGTTCATCCTCTTGCAGGACAGGGATTTAACTTGGGTGTTCGGGATGTTGCTGTTTTAGCGGAAGAGATTGTGAAAGCAAAAAGACTGGGTTTGCATATTGGAAGTTTAAATGTGTTAGAGACATTCGAGCAAGCACGGCGCTTTGATAATGGTGTGATGATTTTTGCAACTGATTTCCTGAATCGTTTGTTTTCGAATCAAAATTCAGTTTTGCGACGCATCAGAAATATTGGCTTTTGGGCTGTTGAAAGAACGCAAGTTGCGCATCAATTCTTTATGGCAGAGGCTATGGGTGATTTTGGTTCTTTGCCATTGCTATTGCAGGGCAAATCACTTTAAAATGATCTTCATGAACTGAGACCGATGCATAGTTTCAATCGTCACTCAGAGGGCCGCTAGGCGCGCCTGTCAGGTCGAAGCCTCGGCGTAGGCTGATGGAGTCCGTTACCTAACTACCTCGTCATCCTGAACTTGTTTCAGGATCTGGAGATGCTGAAATGAATTCAGCATGACGTGTTAGAGAAGATGAGATTCCATCCTCCTACGCTAAAGCTTCGGTGAGACAGGCGTCACCCCTTGTTGGGGTGACTCTGAATGACGGTTTTTAAAATTTCTATTTAAACTCTATGATGCAACTGTCTCTGACTAAATAACAGAGGTTAAGCTGATGAAAAAAATTCTGATCATTCTGATGTTTTTAATTGCCTATGGATCATTGTATCCATTTGATTTTTCGATGCCTGTGATTAAGTCAGATATGGAAATTTCTGTTTTTTTTGCAACCCTTGCAGGATATAGCAAAGGAGATTTACTTCAGAATGTTCTTTTGTTTCTACCTTTTGGTTTTATTGGGCCTTTTTTAAGATCATCGTCAGGGAAAAGATTGCCAGATTTCGTCTATGCCGTTGTCTTTTTAAGCTTTGGTTTTATGTTTGCGATTTTTGTTCAAATTTTGCAGATCTATGTGCCGAGTAGAATACCAGGTCTTGGTGATGCTCTTGTGAATTTAGCAGGAAGTATTATGGGTTACATTGGTGGCCTCATCTTTAAAAAACATGCTGAATCTGTCCATACAGAACTGCGTGCAAGTGATATCTTCATCATGGTTTTGTTAAGCTCATGGGTTTCTTATAAATTATTCCCTTTTATCCCAACCTTTGATTGGCAAAATATGAAAGATAGTTTGAAGCCCCTGTTACTCAATCCGGATTTTGAAATATTGAGTTTTGTTGGCAATACAATTTCGGTCTATTTGATAGGGTATTTGTTCCATAAATCGAGTATGAAACAACCCACACTCTATTATGTTTTCTTTGTCTATATTGTGCTTGGTTTGCAGATCTTTTTCATTGATGTTGATATCTCAATCAATGAAGTTTTGGGTGCGATTGTGGCGATGATTCTGTGGTTTGGATCCGCTGCTTATGTGAGAGCACATCATGCTTTGTTGGTGTGTTTATTTACAGCAATGTTGGTCTTTTATTTTCTGTATCCTTTTGAGTGGTTAATGCATTATCATTCTTTTTCATTTGTGCCTTTTTCAGGATTTTTGACTGGGAGCATTGAGGTCAATTTTCTCAACCTCTTTTTGAAATTGTTTCTGTATGGTGGTCTTTTGAAAATTTTATGGGATATCCCTCTGAAGCCTTTTACAGCGCTGATGGCGGCTAGCTTTATTGTAGGCGGGATAGAATTTTTGCAAATCTTTATGAGTGCAGAACATACGCCTGAAATTACCGATCCGCTGTTGGTTGTGATCATCTATTATCTAACACCTAAGACAAATCAGATTATTCGCTTTGCTCCAAAAACATCAGCTTAGGACCCGCTGTCCATAAAATGGCTCCTTTAATTGTGTGGGCAGGATAAATTTGCTGAAGAAGCTTTCTATATAAATTCATTTGGTAATGGATGGATGACGGGATCTTCTCTTGGCTAGCAGGCACATAAGGGCTTGTTTTAAAATCAATAAAGTAGATGACATCATCTGTCTCAATGAGGCGATCCATTTGCCCTGAGACATAGATGTTTTCTGATGTGAGATGACCAATCAGAGGAACCTCCGCACGCGCCTTGTCACTAAAGCAAAATTGGAAGACTGGATCTTGTATGACTTTACGGATCTGGAACAAGAGATCTTCTTCAAGCTCCAAAGAGACAGCTCCTCCAAATTGCATTGAGATCTTGCGTAAAAGTGTGCCCCAATCCTTTTCAGGCAAGAAAGGAAAAAGTTCAAAACACTGGTGCATGATTTTCCCTTTGATGAGCTGCTGAGAAATATTTCCTTTGCCATCTGTGATAAAACTGTTGGACTCTTTTTCAGAAGGCCTTACAAGGCGTTTGACATTTTGTGTGTCATCAATTTTAAGATCAATCCAAGATGGTAGTGTGGTCACTGTATCTGTAATAGGAGAATGGATGAAAGGCGTTTCAGAGATAGCAATGGGCGCTACCATTGTATTTTCAAATTTATATCCTTGACCAATAAAGGCTTCAGGATGCCTGTATGGCATGAAGTTGAAGGTGGAGCCGATTTCTTCCATGGCTTTATAACAATAGTGATACCAACTGTTTTCTTGCTGCTTGGGGCTTTGAATGCCGCAAATAATAAGCCGATCTTCTGCCCTTGTTAATGCAACATAAAGCAGACGTTTATATTCTTCATTATCTTTCAAGCGAATTGTATTTTTGAAAAGATCAGTTTGGTCATCACCGTCAGCTGCTTTGGGTAAGAAAAAGGGCAGTGGATTCTTTGAATTTGTCCAAATAATTTTTTTCGATTGGGGTTGTGTCCGGAAGGTGTCAGGCAGATACACAATAGGAGCTTGAAGCCCTTTGGATCCATGAACGGTCATAATCCGGACGCGATCTTCCACTTGCTCCATTTCTCTTTTGACTTCAAAAGTCATCGATTTCATCCAAGAGGTGAAAGATTGTAAGCAAGAGATATGTTGACCTTCATAGGTGAGGATAATTGATAAAAGCTCATCAAGAGCATCATCAACTTCTGAGCCCATTCTTTGATGGATGGCTCTGCGTCCTGATCTTTTATTCGCAGGACATTCACGTTGTAAAAGAGAGGCAATCAACTCAAAAGGACTTAAGGTTTTTGAATCATCAAGGAGCTGTTGTAGGTAGTTAGCATAGGTTGTATGATGCTGCTGAAGCATGTCCCAGAGTGTGCCATTTCGATGTGCACAGAGGTTTAGCAGATCCGTTTCACTAATGCCGATGAAGGGTGATTTTAAAATGACAGCAAGTGTTAGATCATCTTCCGGACACAAAGCCCATTCACAGACAGCTATCATGTCTTTGACGATAAGCTGATTGTGGAGGTAAAGCCTGTCAACGCCTGTAATCGGGATGCCTTTTTTCTTTAAAGCCCGTACGATATCCAAAAGCAAATGGCTCCGACGACGCAGTAAAATCATGATATCGCCAGGTTTGATGATTCTGTTTTTAGCGGAGACATGATCTTCTAATCTGAGGCGATTTGCTATATCATCAGCAATTTCTTCGGCCAATTGTCTGGTAGGAGGAATCGTCCATTCATGCGCTTGAGGCAGTGTCCATGTTTCTTTATTCTCTTGATCGTTATCAGCTTCAGGGATAGAGGTGATCAAAGGCCAAAGTTCAACAGAGCCAGGGGCATCGGTGCGATAAGCAAAATGTTTGATTTCATCACCGCTCAGAGAAACACCTTGCAGCGTTTCAGTTGGTTTAAAGACATGATCAACAAAATCAAGAATTGTTTGATTTGATCTGAATGAGACTTGCAGTCGAATATTTTCAAAGGCCTTTTCAGAAAGCTGTGCATAATGAGAAAATTTTTGATTCATGGCAAAAAAACCATAAGGATCAGCACCTTGAAAGCTGAAGATGGATTGCTTTTCGTCACCTACGACAAATAAAGTTCTGTTGACTGATCGGGCGCTTTCGCCTGTATAAAAATCTTGTACAAGCGATGAAATAACACGCCATTGAATAGGGCTTGTGTCTTGGGCTTCATCGACAAGCAGGTGGTCAATTCCGCCATCAAGTTTGTAGAGAACCCAGCTAACTGTATCGGCAGCACCAAGAAGAGTTGCTGTTTTTGCGATCAGATCATGGTAATCAAGAACAGCTTGTTGATCTTTGAGATGCTGGTATCGTTTTAAAAATTCAGTTGCAAAAATCACATAGTAGGTTGAGGCAAGACACAGATGGTTCTTTTTCTTTTTATCTAGAAAGCTGAGAACAGACTCTGTGAGGCGCGCGATGACTTCGTCAGCCTCAGGATGTTGATCAAGAACTTTCTTCGTTAGAATTTTTTTGCGTGGTTCGCCATCTTTTGTCAGGAAAACAGAACAATAATCGTTGATGAGATCTGCCTTATGCTGATCATCAGATTGATACCAAGCTGAAATGATGAGCGCGTTTTTTTGATCTGTCTTAGCGCCTTCTTTAAGACTTGGGTAGAGGGAGCGCCAAAAGTCAATATCAGCTTGTCGATCTGCTATAAATTGGTTGATTAAATCCTGTTCGGTTTGAAAAGAATTTAAAGACAATTCTGTAAGATAAAGAGAGGCAATGCGCTCAAAATCCGCCTCATCATGATAGGCAAAAGCGAGAATCTCTTCCCTCTTATCAAGCATTGAGACAAAGAGATCTTCAAAATGATCTTCTGAAAGATAGGCTAGTAAAAACTGAAAGGCTTGTGTAAAAAGACCATCCATTTTATGCTGTGAGACATCTGTAAGCAGACTATCAAAAACCTGCTGAACCAATTCATGCGCAGCTATTTCATCGATCGCCTCAAAGTGTGGCGATAAAGACGCCTCAAGCGGAAAACGCCTTAAAACGGATTGGCAAAAGCTGTGAATTGTTTGAATTCTAAGACCGCCCGGGACATCAAGAATGATCGCAAAAAGTTGTCTTGCTTTTGCAATCATGTCATCTGACGGGGTTTCATCGAGTAAATCGCTTAGTTCTGCGATCAGTTTTTCATCAGGGCAAATGGTCCAGGTACTTGTTTTTTGATGGATTCTGAGCGCCATTTCAGCCGCCGCCGCTTTTGTAAAAGTCAGACAGAGAATTTTCTGAGCTGGTTCGCCCAAGAGCAATAGTCTTAAAAAACGGTCGATCAGAATTTTTGTTTTTCCGGATCCGGCCGAGGCATTCACCCAGACAGATTGATGTGGGTTTGAGGCACGTTTCTGGAAATGGTTAGGATTGACATTAAGCATTGATGGAAGCCTCCATCTTTTTTGGCGTATGATGTGTTGACCATTCCTCAATGCGGCAGAGGTGCCTGTAATCATCATAACGACCAGCAATCGCAAAGTTTGGATAAGCGATATAGCTTGTGCTTTCATTTTCATAGTGTGTGATCATTGCAATGAGTCCTTGGTGGGCCTCCTCTTGACTTTGGCGCACTTTTTCACCCGTGAGAACTTTATTGATTTTCACAATATGTTGGATTCCTTTTAATTGCCAGTAGGTGCAAAGACTCACAGGGCGTGATTCGAGTGGAAAGGCTTTATGCTCGATCATCAAAGCTTCGAGTGTTAATTGAGGTGAATAGCCAGCTTCAACATCTTTTTTTGTCGGCGGTGCCCCTGTTTTATAATCGATGATTTCGTATGAGTTATCGGGCAGTAAATCAATACGGTCCACTTTACCAACGAGGTGAAAAGGACCTAAAGCTGTGTTGAAAATCATTTGCCCTTTTTCTTCGATCAAGGCGACTTGATAACCTTCGGCTTCCCTTTCTCTTTGCGTTTGGATGAACCAACTTGCAATTTCTTCAAAGCGTGACCACCAGAAAAAACGAATGCGCGGGTTATGAATTTTCTCACCAAAAACCTCAAGGCCTTTTTGATGGAGCCAAACACCAACATCTGCAGGCAAACTTTGGGGAAATGTTTTCAGACATTCCTCAAAGACTTGATGGAAAATATCGCCTTTGTCTTTTGCTTCAAAATCAATTTCGAGTTTTTTGAGAGGCTTTAATTTCAGGATGTGACGAGCATAGATTTGATAGGGATTTCTGATCCATTTTTCAATATCAGTGACAGAGAGTCGTCTTGGTCTCATGGAAACAGGAGGCGTTGGTCTGGGTTGGTCAATGGGCAGAAAATGATCGGATTGATCAAGCCTGTTTGCAATTGCTTTCCAGTGTGCAGTTTGAGAGGTAAGTTTTTTGTCAAGATGAAAGGCTTTGAGCAAGGTTTCTGTTCTTAAAATCCAGCGAGAAGGAACAGCAACGGTGCCTCCAATTTTCGCTGAGCGTGTTAAGACAATCTGAGGTGTTGAGAACAGCTGGGAGAAGTCATGAGCTGAGATCCCGATTTTTTGATCAAGTGCAGAAAGGCCAAAATCGGCGCGCATTTGTCGTGACATCCAGGGGTCGCCTGTGACTTCCGGAGGCCATGATCCTTCATTGAGGCCACCTAAAATAGCAAAGTCAAAGCTTTGAAGCCTTGCTTCCATAGGGCCTAAAATTGAAAGACGAGGCGTCATTGTGCTTTTTGGGCGAATGGTGTGTTTCTTAAAAAAATAAGACATCATGGCCGCATAATCATCGATCTCGATCGATCCAAAAACATCCGCTTGATTTGCAAGATCACTCCAAAAATGAGCAAGTTCATCTGAGTCTGATTCTTCCCAAAGAGCGCAGGTATCATCTGCTGTTTGGGCTAGTTTTTCGGCAGTTGTCATGTGTAGGTTAATCCATAACTGCAGTGTTTTAACACTCTCATTTTGTCTGGTGAGATGGAAATTCAGTTCGCTCAGATTTTGGAGAAGTTTCTCTAAATACTTTGAGAGTTCTGGATTCAGTGTTTCAGATAAGTTGATAAGTAATGGCAAGTTGCACTCATATTCATGTTCACGTAGATAATAACATTCAAGATCTGTGATGAGCTGATGCCTTTTAACTTTATTAATCCCCATGTGACAGAGAGGGTGTTTTAAGAGCGCCATCAATTTTACAGGATTAGATTGATCTGTTATGTAAGTCAAAATTAAAAGCATAAAAGAGCCAAGGCTTGACTGGAAGAGTGAGGAACCTGCAGAATCATCGATGAAAATGTTCCATCTTTTGAGGTGATTTTGAACACGTTTTGCGAGTGATCGATCAAGCGTGATAAAAGCAGCACTTCCTTGTGTTTTTTCATGGAGAAATTGTCTAAGAAGTAAGGCAATGATTTGTGCTTCTTGCTCCTGGTGGTCGGCTTCAATGTAAGACAAGCCGGTGAGGCTATTGTTAAAAGCAGCTTGATAGGATGGATTGCTTTTGAGATTTTTCCAGAGATGTGTTTCTTCAGCAGGCCTGAAAATTTCGCTTAAAAGCAGAGTGCGATCTGTTTGTGATGGAGGCTCGGCATGATAGAAATGAGCAATGTTTGTGCGATCGATTTCATAGTGCGTTAATAATTTTTTGAGCAAATATTGAGGATGATCCTCTCTGATTTTTGTCCAATAAGCATCAGAAGAAATTTGATCGAGTCCATGAAGAACAAGGCAAACAGAGGGAGATAAAAGAGCTGATCGAATCATATCAGCAGCAGAGCTTAAGGCAAGATTCACACCAGCAAAGATGATGGGTTTTTGAGGCGGGGCCTTTGCCCATTCTTTTGCGATGAGGCGAAATTGTTGATTACGTAAATCCATGGGATCAAGGGCTTGTTCAGCCTTTAGAATCTCAGGCCAGACCTGTGTGAGAATTTGTAGAAATTGCAATGTGACTTGCCAATGCGCTGCAAAATTATCTGGGACCAATTTACTGAGATTTTGAAAATTGTGTTCTTCTGCATAGATTTGATCGAGAAGGGCAGACAGATCTTCAGCCAGATGAAGTCCTTGAAGCGTTGAGGGAACATATTCCTTTGCTTCAACCAAAAGGCGCGTTAAGATCAAATGTCTGCGAAAAGGCGAAAGGCCATTTGGTAATGTCAGCAGTTGATTCATAATGCCAGAAGATGAATCATGATGCGCCATGAGCGGTAGAATATCGTCGTTTGAGAGATCTCCCAGCACCAAGATACGCGGCAGAATCATCGACTGATGAGGCGCCTCATCAAAGAAAGCTTCTTTGAGAGCCCTGCAAGCTCTGCGTGTTGGGAGCACAATTGTTAAATCTTTTAGATCAGAAGGTCTTTTTCCAAAACGTTCAAAAATCCCTTGAATCAAATCAGAGAGAAAAGGCCTGTCAATAGGGATAGTAAGGATCTGATCTGAAAGACTCATCTTATGCAGCCTTTTGTTTCTGTCTTTGAACGATTAATTGCTCTGTTTCTTTGAGTGCTTCTGGGGTGCCAATATGAAACCATTCAGCCTCATAGATAAGTCCAAAGAGGCGATTTTCAGCCTGTGCTTTGTCCCAAATCTCTAAGTTAGAATAGCATTTTTCTTCTTGTGTATTTGGGAAAAGATGCGGAGAGAGAATTTGAATACCAGCATAAAAATAAGGAGCTTCAGCCTCTGTTAAGTTTCTCGTGAGGCGATTTTTTTCATTCAGAAAGTAGTCACCTTTCCCGTCAAGAAAGAAGCATTTTTCTTTCGGAACAAGCCAGAGCAAAACATCCATTTTTTCTGGATCCCATGCCTGTCTCATTTGATCGAGTAAGGAAGTCTGATCAGGTAAAGGCTCAAAGTAAAGATCGCCATTCAGAGCGAAAAAAGGAGCATCTTTTTCGGTCAAGAATTGGCACATTTTCTGAACGCCGCCAGCCGTTTCAAGAATTGTATTTTCATGCGAATAAACAACTGTTTGAAAGCGCCTTTGTTCTTTTTGATGTGCAGCATAGGCCTTGATTTGATCGGCTAAATGATGGCCATTGATAAAGAGCTGGGTTACTTTATTTTGAACTAAAAGATTACAGATGTAGTCAAGAATAGGTTTGCCATTGAGAGGCAGTAGCGGTTTAGGCGTATGGTCTGTGAGAGGCCTCATTCTTTTGCCATAACCAGCAGCTAGGATCATGGCTTGATCAATAGGCCTGTGTTTTTTGATAAAGACGCGGATGGATGAAAAAGGCAGATATGTGTCAAACCAGTTTTTAAGAGCAAAAAATGACTCTTGTTTGAATAATTTTTCAAGGTGAGAGAGAACGCGCGGCAGATGTTTTAAATATCCGCTTTTACCCTTTGTGGTCAGTGTGAGAAAGTTGGATAGAATGCGTAAATGACGAATGACTTTGATGTACTCTTTTTGGTGTTTATAGATAGCGCAATCTTCAGCAGAAAGAGAAGCACAGTAAAGCTCTTCGCAATGTTTTATTATATCAGCTGGGACATCATACCTTGCATCTTCAATTAGGGAGATGAAATCATATCCAAGGGGGCCTATACCTGCATCTTGAAAATCAATAACATAGGTTTCTCCGTCTTTGATCATGAGGTTATCTGCAAAATAATCTCGGAAGATAAAGGTTGATCGCTCACAGTTTATTTGCTCTAAAATTTGAGAAACAATCTCTTTATAAAGTTCTATGGCTTTTAAGGGTAGGTCATGACCCAGAACGATAGGAGCAGCTGTGTCGATCAGTAATTGAGCTTGCTTTTCAAAGTAATCATGACGATAGAGCGGTAAGGGAAACGAGCAATGGGTGATGTCGATCTGGCGTGATTGTATCAACAGCTCAGTTGCTTGTTGATAGAAAGTAGAAAGAGGGGTTTGGTCTTGTTCATAATAAGCATGACCAAGGTGATAGGTGCCAAGATCTTCAAAGAGAATAAGCTGTTCTTTGCTATCATGCGCATAGATTTGCGGCGCTTTGATTTTTGCTTGATGGAGTAATTGTGTTATAAAGAGCGTTGCTTCATAATCCTGCTTTCGAGATTCAAGGAGTAGAATGTAGGATGCCCCTTTTTCTGTTATACATTGCCAAAATTGTTTTGCTGATACATCAGCTGCAAAGGCCTTGTAGCTTAAAGGGCTTTCTTGGAAAAAGGCTTCTATTTTTGAGAGATCAAATGAGGGCTTTGTCATTGAGTCTTTTCCTCCAATCAGGACTACAGGTGATGGTCATTTCTCTTTCTTCTTCGGTTTTACCAACGGCTAAGGTGAGAGTCAATTTTTCAAAAGGCAATGGAATCTGATCAATAAGCAGAGGCCATTCAACAAGGCTTACGCCTTTAAGAGCCTCTTCAATATCGAGATCATAGAGTTCTTCAGCATGATTTAATCTATAAAGATCAAAGTGCCAAAGGGTAAGATTTGGTAAGTGATAGGTCTGAACAAGGCTAAAGGTAGGGCTTGGGACTTCATGAATTTTTGGGTCTAGACTTTGGATAATGAGTCTGGCAAGAGTTGATTTTCCCGCACCAAGAGGTCCATTCAGTGCAATTAAATCAGAGGGTTGCAAGAGCTGTGCAAGTCCTTGTGCAAATTTTTGCATGTCTGATAAAGAATGAATATGTTTAACAATTTTTTTCATGGTGGCGCCTCTAGGTGCCATGGTAAGGGGTCCATGCCCATCCTTCAAGACATTTTTAAAAAATTAAAGGCCACACTCATCTATGTGTAGCCTTTAATTAAGATATGACTGGAATCGATATCTATTAGGAATGAAACTGGAATAACATTCCTAAGAAAATGTATCGGATCTTTTAAGGAGTTTTATGCTGGAGGACATAACTTCCCTTCCGAATAAAGCTATTCTAAGCCTTATACTTATGATCCTATCGCTTTTTTCTGCGAAAGTCAAGATTTTTTTAATTTTGATCTTAAAATCAGGATTAAAAATTGAGTTGAGTACACTTAGGTGTTTAGAGTTAGAGTCTGTTTGAGATACTTCTCTAGATGTTTGATTCTTTTTATGTTTTGTAAATAGGCTGGGTAAATATAATAAAAATTGATTGTGGGAGCTTCGACTTCATGAAATAGGCGGATAAGTCCTTGGTTTTCAGGATTATAGTATGTTGGCAGAGCTCCAATACCAACCCCATCATTGATTGCTTGTAAGATCCCGATAGATGAGTTGACAACAAAAGTTGGTTTGCGAATTTTGTCAGTGCCTATCGTTAAATGCCAATCAGTTTCATTGTTTAAAGTGCTGTCAATCGTGTCAAATGCGCTGATAAGACGATGTTTATCAAGATCTTTAAATTCATAAGGGTGGCCGTATTTTTCTAAATAGGCTCTTGAGGCATATAAGTGAAAATTGACACCAAATAAGAGGGTTTGTTGCAAATCGGGTCTCTGTTCAACATAAGGTCTGATAGAGACATCAGAATGCCATTCTTCAAAAGGTGCATCAGCGTTTCTGCATTTTATAATTAATCTGACATTTTTATAATTATCAAGGAAATCTTTAATTTGATTGGCAATTGCAAAGGCGGCGATGCCTGGCCATGTATCAAGAACAATATCGCCTGAGATTGTATCATCTTGTACATAAAGTTCTGAGACTGCTTGTAAATCGGGAATTGTATTTTTTATACGATCGAACAGCTTTTTTCCATCAGCAGTTAATTTAACGCCAGCTTTATTTCTAATCATGAGTTTGAGTGAAAGTTCTTTTTCAAGCAAAATAATTTGGTTACTAACAGCTGATAAACTGATGTTTAGGTAGAGTGATGCTTTTTTTAAGCTCCCATACTTGACGGCGTAGAAGAATGCTTTAAGATGATCGAATGATAGGGTCATACATGAACTCATCGTGATAATTTAATATTAATTTTGAGAAGTAAAAACTTTATGTGCGCAAATCAGGATAACAGATTTTTTTATGACTTGTCCCCAGAAAATTTTATCACGGAGTGTTTAGCAGAAAACGCTGGTCTAAGTAATAATATTGATATTGAATTTCTATTCAAATTTATCGATTTTGAGCAGTCATCCTGCATTATAGATTGCGGTGCTGGTGAAGGTCGTGTTGTAGACTATTTGTTGAAAAATAAATCTTTTCATCTAATATCGGCGGTTGAATATGCAGCATCAAAAATTTCTGTTTTAAATGCAAAATTTAGGCAATGTGAAATAGTGCAAATCAAACATGAGAATATTCTGAATTTTAGTGAACCACATGATTATGCAATTCTTAGTTTCTCATTCTTATTAGAGTTTGATAAGCTTGAACAGGATTTGTTGATTAAACATTTGGATAAGATTATTTCTCAGAAGGTATTTATTGATTTACCTCTGTTTAAAGGAGATCAAAATGGGCAATATTTATCAGGTCAAAGGATGTGTCTGGAAGAAAATTGGGGAAAAACAGAGGGCTATTTTCCACAAAAATACGAGATCTTAGAATACTGTGAGAATACAGATTTTAAAATCGAGACTATCGAATTATATAGAACTGATAATGGACGAATACGTGAATTGTATGTTCTTTCAAAGAACCTTCCGGTAGATGTATGAGTTGTTGAGTTTTCCATCTCGCGATTTGACGATTTTTGGATCGGTATGGATTCTTGAAAAGCCCATTTTTTCATAAAAGAGGGGTGCTTGATAGTCCATTGTGCTCAATTCTGCGACTTGAGCGCCTCTTTGTTTTAAGTGTTTAAAAGCAAAATTCATGACTTTTGTACCGAAACCTGTGCCGCGAATCGTAGAATCAATCCAGAAAAGATCAATATCAGCATGAGGAATGAAAACATTTTCTGTATGGATTTCTCCGAAGAGCCCACCTCTTACATATCCGTTTTTACGAATAAAAATACCGAATTTAGCAGGCGGGAGATCGTCAGAATCATCCTTTTCAGGAACCCAACTGCAATCTGGCATATCTATAGGGGCATCTGGGTAGAGGGCTGGTCCAGGGATTTCTTTGTAGAGACGCTGTTCATATTTGTTGTTTTTTAAATGATGAAATGAGCCGGTCAATATATAGCCATATTCTAGAAGGGTTTTTGTGAAATTATTTTGATCCTTTTTCACATTGATATAGAAGCGATGGACGCCTTTACTGAGTGAGATCATTTCAAGATCATTCAAAAAAGACATGGTTTTCTGAAGGCCCGTTTTTTTGAGAAGATGATCAAGCGAAAGAATTGTTGCTTCTTGAAATTTTTCACCAATGGGTGCTTCTAAAATCGGTGTATAAAGCGTTATTTCTGACATTGTTTCTTCATCTATCATGTCATCATTATAGAGCCCGAAACCATCGTTGATTTTTAAGCAGTCTGAAAACGCAGCAATTGGAGAAAGCGTTATTTCAAGATCTCCAGGAACTTTGAATGGATCTTTATAACCAGGGATCTGGATCCATTTGCTTTTCTCAAACCAGAGCGTCTCACCGCGGGCTGGATTTAAACAATTATCCAAGAGAGGATCAAACCAGAAATTTGTCCTTCTATGTGCTGGAGAATCGAAAGTTGGCGTATGAGTATGGGTTGAAATCTCACGGGCTTCTGAAAGGGCTTTTGATGAGAAAGGTAACAAATGTGTCATTGAAATATCCTGCTGCAATATGATATCAATATAGATTAATTTTTATAAAAAAGCAACAGTTAAAGATATTTCCGGTAAAGGTAGCCATTGTTGAGTTTACCATCTCTGGTGACTAGAATGTTTGGATCCGTCTGTATTTTTTGAAAACCCATTTTTTCATAAAAAAGCGGGGCCTGAAAATCCATTGTACCAAGTTCAACAACCTCTGCGCCTCTTTGTTTGGAATAGTCAAAAGTAAGATTGATGATTCTGCTTCCAAGACCCGTTCCGCGAATAGATGGATCTATCCAAAACGTATTAAGGTATGTATGTGGAATAAAAGCACCCTCAATATTTGGAAGACAAAAGAGCCCCCCTTTGATTTTTCCTTTTTTCAGGGTGTAGATGCCAAATTGTTCAGGCGGTAGAGATTGATCTTGAGAGGCCTGAATCCATTCGAAGTCAGTGTTTTCAACAGTGAGATTTGGAAGAAGAGCTGGGTTTGGGAATTCTTTATAAAACCGTTGTTCGTAGGTGTTTTTTAAAAGGTGGTGAAATTCACCAATCAATTGATATCCATGATTAAGCAAAGACTTTGTAAGCTCGACCTGTTCTTGGACAACAGGGAAAAGAGGGCCCATGGCTCCTTTTCCATTTTCGATATTTATATAAGAACGACGGACGCCTCTAGATGAAATATCTGTTTCTGCGCGGTTTAAAAAATTCATTGTGCGGGCAAGGCCAATTTTTGATGTAAGTTCAGTCAGTTCAAAAAGAATAATAGCTTGAACGGTGAGAGCAACAGGGCTCACAAGATAAGGTGTTTTTAGCAGGATACTGTGTAAATTTGCAGTATCGAGTTTTTCATGCGTATAGGTCATCAGCCCAGCATGCATTTTGAAATAGTCACTAAGAAATGCAATCGGTGAGAGGCTTATTTCAAGATCTCCAGGAACTTTGAATGGATCTTTATAACCAGAGATCTGAATCCATTTGTTTTTTTCAAACCAGAGCGTTTCGCCTTTTGCCGGATTTAAGTAATTATCCAAGAGGGGATCAAGCCAGAAATTTGTCCTTCTATGTGCAGGAGAATTGAAAGTTGGAGCGTGGTTGTGTGTCAAAACCTCACAGGCTTCTGAAAGAGGATGAGTTGTAAGAGATAATAAATGAGTCATTGAAAAAACCTCATATAAAATAAGGTTCAGTATAGTCTAATGATCAGAAAAGACAAGGTTTATTTAGCCTGTAGAAAAGGGTCGGCGAATATTTGTTTTGATGGAATGCCGGCCATAAAGGCTTTTGTCTTTAAAGGGTTCACCATATCAGGTGCGCCGCACAGGTATAAATGGATGGAGGATTTGTTCTGTGGGAGGGATTCGAGCAAAATGGCTTGAAGATCACCTGATTGGTATGATTTATCAGGAGGGCCGTTTAACACACATGGCGTGTAGATGAAATTTTGATGGTCTTGTGATAGTGCCTCTAATTCTTTGACAAGATAGAGCCCTTCTGCTGATCTTGCGCCGTGGAAAAGTTGAATTGTGCCCTTATGTCCTTTGCGCAAGGCTTCTTTAATAATACCGTAAAGCGGGGCAAGGCCCGTACCAGTGCCTGCGAGAATTATTGAGGCTTCTGGTTGATTCTCTAGATTATAAAAACAAGAACCTGTTGGCCCAAAAAGATTGACTTCAGTGCCTATATGGGCCTCATTTTGGAGCCAATGACTCATGTGACCCTTGTTTAGAAGACGAATATGGAGATCTATATAGCCATCGAGCATTGGATTGTTTGCAATGGAATAACTGCGCGCAAGTGACGCATCTGTCATCAGTGTGAGATATTGACCTGGTTCAGCTTGAAATTCTGTGTTTGGTTTTATTTTGAGGTTGATGATTTCTGGTGTGAAGAGAGATTTGCTAACAATAGTTGCTTTTGTATTGAGGCCTGCATCTGTTAGGTTTTGGATTGCCAGATCCGTTGTTGGGATGCATTGGCAAGCTAAAAAGAGGTTTTGCTTTTTTATGTTTGGTTTTAGTGAGGCCTGTGCTTTTTGGGGGATTGATCCTGATGTTGCTTTCATGAGGCATGATTCACAAACGCCAGATTTGCATGAATGAGGCACAGTGAGATCATGCCTTAAAAGACAGTCAAGAACTGTCTCTCCTTCATGCAAACTATAGGTGTTTTCATTAAAATGTAATTTCATCGATTTAACACATCGTTACGTACAGAGTTAGCGAGAGCTGCAACTTTTTCAATGTCAGTTTCAGCAGCACCCAATTCTCTCAGTGTATTACCAAGATGCTCCAACACAATATCAACGTGAGAATCATTAAGCCCGCGTTCAATGAGATGCTTATGACCATCGCGCATGTTTTTGCCTGTGTAATTGTTTGGTCCGCCAAAGACCATGGTTAAAAAGCCTTTTTGTTTCGCAATTTGTGTTTCCATATCTGTTGTATCAAAGAAATAATTCACACGATTATCACTCAGCATTTTACGATAAAAAATATCAACAGCCGTATCGATGGCAGCGGCACCGCCTAGTTTTTCATATAAAGTTGTCATCTGCTTTCCTTTCTTATTTGATTGTTTTGAGTCAGAGTGAGGCTGGCTAGAGTTGTTTTGTCCAGCACGGTCAGAAAAGCATCAGTTGCACTATGCAATGTATGCTTTAAAGAGCAGGTATTTGTGATGCGGCAGGTATTTTTTGCATTGTTAAAACATTCCACAACATGGAAATCGGGTTCTGTTTGCCGTACAATTTGGCCAATTGTAATCTCGAATGGTGATTGATTCAGACAAATCCCGCCGTTGCGGCCTTGGATTGATTTTACATAACCAAGTTGTGCAAGCTGGTGTACAACTTTGACCAGATGAGGTTTTGAGATTCCATACCACTCAGCGATTTCAGTAATGCGGCAGAGTGTTTCCGGACATTCAGCAAGATAAAGCAAAACACGCAAAGAATAATCGGTAAATTTGGTGAGATTCATGGTTGGTTCCAGACTGATTAAAACATATATTTAGAATATATGTTTTAGAGCGATTGTCAAGAAATTTATCCATATTTCAGATGACAGAGAAAAAATTATGGGTTAGGTTAGAGGATGTATGAATTGACGAAATGTAAGGTTGGAAATGACAGAACATAAGACAGATGTAGCAATTATTGGAGCGGGGCCGGTTGGTTTATTCGCAATATTTGAGTGTGGGATGATGAAACTCAAATGTCACGTTATTGATTCTCTTGAAATGATTGGCGGACAGTGCGCCGCTCTTTATCCTGAAAAACCAATTTATGATATTCCGGCACATCCATCTATTTTAGCAGAAGATTTGATTACAAAGCTACATGAGCAGGCTGCGCCGTTTGGGCCTCATTTTCATCTGAATGTTCAAGTGGTTGAATTACAAAAACAAGAGAGCAGTCGTTTTATTCTGACTCTTTCGAATGGTGAGAAGATTGATGCCGGCGCTGTGATTATTGCAGCTGGCGTTGGTGCTTTTGGCCCCAAAAAACCACCCATGGATCATCTTGAAGATTTTGAAGCTCATTCGGTTTTTTATTATGTGAAAAAGCGTGAAGATTTCAGAGGTAAAAAAATTGTGATTGCTGGTGGCGGTGATAGTGCGCTTGATTGGGCGATTTCTTTATCAGAAGTCGCAGAGAAAATAAGTTTGGTTCACCGACGTGATAAGTTTAGAGCAGCGCCTGAGAGTGTAAGCAGAATGCATCAATTGGTCGCTGAGGGGAAAATTGATTTTGTGGTTCCTTATCAATTAAAGAGCCTTGAAGGTAAGGATGGGCATTTATCGCATGTGGTGATTTATGATTTAGAAGGGCATGAGAAAAAAATTGAAGCTGATGCTTTGCTTCCCTTCTTTGGACTTTCGATGAAATTAGGTCCAATTGCCGATTGGGGGTTGAATCTTGAGAAAAATCATATAGTGATTGATCCGGCATCCTGTTCAACGAATGAACCTGGCATTTTTGCCATTGGTGATATTTGCCATTATCCAGGAAAAATGAAGCTTATTTTATGTGGCTTTTCAGAAGGGGCGATTGCTGCTAAATCAGCTTTTGAATATATGTATCCGAATGAAGTGGTTCATTTTGAATATTCAACAACCAAAGGCGTTCATGCGATTGATGAACCGGTGGTGCAAGCTGGGTAATTGCAGATTATTTCTGATACCGAAAGCAGCTTGTGAGGTGATCATTCACCATGCCGATGGCTTGCATATAAGCGTAGATGATTGTTGAGCCGACAAAGCTCATGCCGCGTTTCTTTAAGTTCTTTGAAATAGCATCGCTTTCTTTTGTCTTAGCAGGAACATCTTTCATGTCTTGCCAGTGATTGACAATTGGTTTGCCGCCGATAAAATTCCAAATATAGCGATCAAAGGAGCCAAATTCTTCTTGAATTGCTAAGAAGGCAATTGCATTTTTACGTGCTGTAAAAATTTTCAGTCGATTGCGGATGAGTCCTGGGTTTAATAAAAGAGCCTCAAGTTCTGCATCTTCCATTTTGGCAACTTTTTGAGGGTCAAAAAAATGAAAGGCTTCTCGGTAAGCCTCACGCTTTTTTAAAACGGTTTCCCAGGAAAGGCCGGCCTGGGCTCCTTCAAGAATGAGCATTTCGAAATGCTTGGTATCATCATGTACAGGGACGCCCCATTCATGGTCATGGTAGTCGTCATAAAATGCTTTTCCACGTCCTGCCCAAGGGCAGCGAATTTTATCGCGCATCGCTGTTATTCCTGATTTAAATTTGGTGGAGCCAAGGGGGATCGAACCCCTGACCTCTACAATGCCATTGTAGCGCTCTCCCAGCTGAGCTATGGCCCCAATATATACCAAACACCATTTTAAAATTCTATCGCTTCGCTCGTCGCTTATGTAGGTGAACTACACCGCGCTCCTCGCTCATAATATAATTTTATCTGGTGTTTGGTATGATTTATATAGCATAGATCACTCGTCTTCGTTTTCATCTGACGGGATGAATTGATCTGGCTCGTCATCAAAGTCTTCATCGCTGATGCTAAATCCATCATCGATTGTTGAGAGAAGTTCATCATCTCTTGCAAAAGCTGTGTTGATATCGTCAGCATCCTCTGCAAAATGTGGAATTTTAGATTTTCTAGACTTAATGATTGAATCAGCATTAAATTCTGTACCACATTTCGGGCAATGAGGTGGTTTTTTTTGCATATCATAATATTTGATACCGCATTCGGTGCAAATTCGTTTGGTACCCCATTCTTGTTTGATCATGCTCGTTCCCTTCAACTTGGACAAATTTGAATTAATGCCATCCTTTTTTACACACTTTTTTGGATTTGTCAAAGAAAACTAACTGAATTGATAAATTTTTTTCTATTGTGTCTTTTGGCTTATTTTTTGTTCCCAGGCATAGGCAGATTGAATTATGGTTGGCAAATCATGATATTTGGGGGTCCATTTTAATTTTGTTCTGATCAAGTTTGACTGAGCTGTTAATGAAATACTATCTCCTTCACGGCGAGGTGCCAGTGAAAAATCAATTTTTTGATTGCTGATAGATTCTGCGACAGAGATGACTTCTTTGACTGAAAAACCTTGATTGTAACCGCAATTGAATGTGATAGATTCTTTTGTTTTTTCAAGATGTTGGTAGGCGAGGTAGTGTGCTTCTGCAAGATCAGTTACGTGGATGTAGTCTCTGACACAGGTTCCATCAGGCGTTGGGTAGTCCGATCCGTAAATATCAATTTTGGGTCTCTTTTTGGTGAGGACTTCGCAAATGACTTTGATGAGGTGGGTGGCATTTTTTGTGAGTTGGCCTGTTCGGAGATTAGGGTCAGCGCCAGCAACATTGAAATATCTCAGAGCACAGTAAGGAAAAGATTGGCTAAGTGATAAGTCTTTTAGGAGCCATTCAACCATAAGTTTTGAGCGACCATAAGGTGAAATGGGGCCAGTTGGTTCAGTTTCAGAAATGGGGGAATTGTGATCTGGAATACCATAAACAGCGGCTGTTGATGAAAAAATAAAATTCTGAACTTTGTGCTTAAGGCAAGATTTGATAAAAATTTCGGTATTGATAAAGTTATTTTCATAATACTTGAGAGGATTTTGCACAGATTCAGATACAACGACAGAGGCTGCAAAATGGAGAACGCCACTAATTGAGTGTTCTGAAAAAATTTTATCAACCAATTCTGTATTTTGAATATCGCCCTTATAGAAGATTGTTTCTGAGGAAAGAGCGCTTAAGTGTCCTTGACTCAGATTATCAAGCACAATCACTTTAAAGCCTTGGTCTAAAAAATAGTATTGGACATGTGATCCGATATATCCAGCGCCACCAGTTATAAGAACTG
Source organism: Alphaproteobacteria bacterium (assembly GCA_018063245.1). NCBI lineage: Bacteria > Pseudomonadati > Pseudomonadota > Alphaproteobacteria > Alphaproteobacteria bacterium. Next base: position 38,810 of record JAGPBS010000002.1, read on the forward strand.
TTTTACTCATTTATGTCTCCTGTATGAAAAAATAGAATTATATTAGGAATTTCTTTATTCATTCTTTTATAAGATTTAGAGTTAGGATAGTATAAAAAGATAAATGAAAAAGAAAAAGGAAAAAAAATGAAGTGCTCACGAATTAGAAAACCCACGTTTCTTTTATGTTCAGTATTAGCTGTGTGTGTTTTGTTGTCAGGATGTTTTGGATCAAGACCTGAAATGACGGGACCAACATCGCCTATGTATATCATAGGGCCTGGCGATGATTTGAATATTTTTGTTTGGCATAATCCTGATTTAACAACAACGGTTACTGTGCGTCCCGACGGGAAAGTCACAATGCCTTTGATTAATGACATGCAGGCTGCTGGAAAAACACCAACACATTTCGGAAAAGATGTTGAAAAAGTTCTCGCAAAATATGTCCAAGAGCCGATTGTGTCAGTGATTGTGACAGGTTTTGTTGGGCCATTTGATCAGCAGATTCGTGTTGTGGGTGAAGCTTTTGAGCCTAAATCAGTTCCGTTTAGAGAGCATATGACAGTTCTTGATTTGATGATTGATGTGGGTGGTCTTACAGAATATGCTGCGGGTAATAGAACAAAACTCGTCAGACGTGTTGGAAGTGAGCAAAGAGAATATACTGTTAAGTTAGACGATTTACTCAAAGATGGCGACATAGATGCAAATGTTTATGTTTTCCCCGGTGATATATTGATTATTCCGCAATCCTATTTTTGAGAATGAGTTGTTTGTGGTTTATAACATAGGGGTAGAGTAGATGGATGAGATTAAAGAACAGGTTCTAAATGTTCTCACAATGATGTGGCAACGTAAATGGTGGGCTTTAGGAGGAATTTGGGCTGTTGGTATTATAGGTTGGATTATTGTGGCATCAATTCCCAATGTTTATGAATCTAAAGCCCGTATTTACGTTGATACAGAAACATTGCTTAAGCCTCTTTTACAGGGATTATCAGCAGAAAGTGATGTGAAGTCTCAGGCATTGTTGATGCAGTCAACTTTGCTGACAAGGCCAAATATTGAACGCGTTATTAGAGATACAGATTTAAATCTGGAAATAACAGATGACAAGTCAATGGAAACATTGGTTTTAGCTTTGATGAAAAATGTTAAGATCATGAGTAATGGTGATAACTTATTTGAGATTTCATATCGGAATGCAGATGCAAAATTGTCTCAAAAAATTGTTCAGGCTTTTTTGAATATTTTCGTTGAAAACAATCTTGGTGATAATAGAATTGATTCGCAAAATGCAAGAGGCTTTATTGAAGCGCAGCTGAAACAATATCAAGATAAGATTCAAGAAATTGAGAAAAAAATTGCAGATTTTAAAGGTAAAAATGCAATTTATATAGGAAATCAAACCTATTCAACTCAATTAGATCAGACAAGAATAGATTTTCAGACAATAACAGCTGAGCTTGGGAGTTTAAAGGCAGCACTTGCAGATATGCAAGAACAAGAAAAAACATTGCCTCCTTTTGTCAATGGATCAGGGGCTGGTGATCAGAAGAGTGGTCCCAGAGGAACCCTTGCAAGTCTTGAAGATAGAATTCATCAAACGGAGGAATCTCTTGATCAGCTGATGCTTCAGTATACGCCTGAGCATCCAGATGTGGTATCAACAAACCGTATTCTCAAAAAATTAAAAGAGGAACATAAGGATATTGTTGATAAAGTATCAAGAGGTGAAATTGATGATTCTATTATTGTAGAACAAGTTCCTAATCCTGTTATTGATGAGATTCGTAAAAAAATTGCAGAGCAACAAACAGCAATTGCAGTGAAAGAGAATGATTTGAATCGCTTAACGGGTCAGTTAGAACAATTGCAGAAGGTGTCAATTGAGGCTCCACAAGTGGAAGCGGAATATTCTGATTTGGTAAGGGACTTAGGTCTTTATGAAAAGAACTATCAAGATCTTTTAGCAAAACGTGAGTCTGTTGCGATTGGTCAAGCAGCAGTTGCGACCCAGACGAATCAATTTAGGATTATTGATCCGCCTACAGTGCCTTTAACCCCAGTTGCTCCGCTCAGATTTGCTTTATATCTGGCTGTTATTCTGGTCGCAATTGGAGGTGGTGGGCTTGTTTCTTATCTAAAAGTTGAGCTTGAGAATACTTTTGTATCTTTAGCGCAGCTTCGTGAGGAATATGCTCAGTTAGTGATTGGATCGGTGTCAATGTTGGATTTACACCATGAACAGGTCGATGAGAAAAAAATGCAAATCGTTTTTGTGGCTCTTTGTATTTTATTTCTTTTGATTAGTTTAATTCTAAGCGCAACGGGCGCTCATTTTCCTCATGATGTTGCAAAGGGGTAGTACATGTCAGATTCAGATAATAAAGATAATAAGCCAAAAGACTTAATCAGTAAATTTGCTGAAAAACTCAACTTACAAATGGGCAAAAAGAAGCAAGAGAGTGGCATTTCAGATGATCAGTCATTGCTTGAAAAGGCAACAGAGAAATTAGGTCTGAACCTTTCGAGTAAGAAAGCGGCTTCAGTAGAGTCAAAACAAATAATAGACTCTAATGCTGAGATTGAGTTACAAAGCTCCAGCAAACAAAAAGCAACCAAGCCAAAAGCTCAAGGTGCTTCTTCTAAGATTGAGTTGAAGGATGATTTTTATACAAAGTCTCAAAAGATATTTTTGAATTTTCCGGGATTGCAAGAAGAGGGGATTATTAACCCGATGGGTGAAAGAACCGCAATTGCTGAAGAATTTCGTCTTATTAAACGACCCATTCTTTTGAAAGCTTTTGAGGCAAAGAAAGATCTTATCAGTACGAAAAATAAAGATAAGTTCAATAATTTGATTTTGGTAACAAGCTCAGTTGAAGATGAAGGCAAATCTTTCACCGCAATTAATTTGGCGATGAGTATGGCTTCTGAGAAGGATATCCATGTTTTATTTGTTGATTGTGACATGCATACAAACTACGGACATAAATCTTCAATGGATATGCTAGGCGTTGAAAATCAGAAGGGATTGCTGGATGTATTGCTGAATCCTGAACTTGATATTTCAGATGTTCTTGTGAAAACAAACATACCAAACTTGACATTACTTGCGATTGGTAAGCAGCGAGATGAAGCAACGGAGCTTTTAGCAAGTAAAAAAATGTCAGAACAAATTTGTGATATTGCAAAAAGGTATCCGGACCGGATGATTATTCTTGATACGCCACCTGTTCTGGCAACGAGTGAAACGGCTGTTCTAGCGCTTTATGTTGGACAAATTATCTATGTTGTGGAGGCCCAAAAAACATCGCGTAAACTTATTCAGGAAGGCTTGAGACGTTTATCATTCTGTAATAATATAAGTATTGTTTTTAACAAAGCTCAGAAAACAGTTTCTGATGTATTGATGAGTTCCTATCATCGCTATGCAACAAAAAAGAATACTTACTCTACCTATTCTTATGAACCAAAAAATGTACAATGAAAAAAAAATAAGAATGAAATATCCTTTCCTGCTTCTGTCGTCTCTTGTGAGTGTTGAGTTTTTTGTGTTATCGCAAGAGGCTAATGCAAGGCTGTATATAACGCCCTCAATTGATTTTAGTGTTGCGCATACTGATAATGTGAGTAGTGCGCCCACAGGTCAGGAAAAAAGTGATACGATTTTAACAACCAATCCAAGGGTATTTATTGAAAATAAAGCCATGAGATCCGATTTTACGATCGATGTTGGCTATACTTTTGAAGAATATCTTAGAATGGATGACTTTAGTGGTAATGATGCTCAGTTGGCTTCAACATTTTGGTTTGCAGTTGTTCCGAATTTTTTTGATATTGAGGCAAATGCTTCTTATTCACAGATTTCAAAGGGAAATCCAAGAGATAACGTTACAGCAAATAACAGGGTGAGTCTTGATACAGGCGGGTCAGGTTCGACACCTTCTCAAAGTTCATCTATTTTCTTGTATGATATCTCGCCTATTTTTTATACTCATCACGGGGAATGGGCAGAATCAGAAAATAGATTTAAATATTCTGAGTCAAAAGAAAACCCAACTCAGAGCAAATCAAAAGATGCAGCCAATAATATTGGTGGACTTGATACAAAAACTTTTTCTTTTGACCAGAACATTGGATCAAAATCAAATCTTAGTCGCCTCAAGTCAACATTGACAAATCATTTTTCCCGCACAAGACAGGCTGGGACACCTACACGTATTGTGAAAGAATGGACGTCAGATCTTGCAAATGAAGTTATGATCCTAAGACCTTTTGCATTGACTTATAGGCCGGGATGGGAGCATCACAATGATACAAGTCAAAATGTAAGCAATTTGAATGGTTTTTACAATTATTATGGGTTTCATATTCAAGGGCGTCGTTCGGATATCTTGGTTGAAAGAGGTCGTAAATATAAGGCTGACGCTTGGAATATCAATTCACAGTACGAGTTAACGCCTTTTGTTAATTTAACCGCAACTTACACAGATCAAACAGAAAATCAATCCCTTGAGCGATTGAATAATTTAACAAATTCAACAAATGTTGGGGCAGGTCTTTCTTTTGATCCGCTTACAGGGCAGTTTGTCAATGTGGCCACGAATGAATTCCAGGGGCTTGGTAATAATATTCGTGCACGAGACCTTGAGCTTGGTATGGATATTTTGAAGGGGCGTAATACATATCACTTAACTGCTTCGGTTCAGAAATCAACTTCTGCAACATCAGGCACAAGCTCGAACGGGAATGAGACAATTAAAACATATCGATTAAACTATATCAGAAATGTGACTGATAAGGCAGATTTTAGTGCAGGTGGATCATATGAGAATGATGCCACAACGGGATCAGATACAAGAAAAACATGGCGGTTTGACACAGGTTATTCTTATACAGTGTCAGAAAAAGTAACAGTATCTATTGACTATTATTATGTGATTCAACGACGAAAACCAATTGCTGAAAAAATTAGAGAAAACTATGTTAGTATATCTTTAGAGAAGCAGTTTTAGGGAGACAAAAAATGTATAACGAATATTTCGGGTTTACAGCGCTACCCTTTCAATTAACCCCAGATCATCGTTTTTTTTATGACAGTTCTGAGCATCGGAAAGCGCTTGCTCATTTGACGTTTGGTTTGCATAATCCTGAGGGATTTGTTGTAATCACAGGGGAGGTCGGTGCGGGTAAAACAACCTTGATTGAGCATTTATTATCAAATCTGGATGCCGATGAATTTATTGTTGGTAAAATTGTGACAACCAATCTTGATCCTGAAAATCTTTTGAAAATGATCGCTTATTCTTTTGGGGTTGAGGATATTGGGGATGATAAGTATCTGATTTTACGACATCTTGAAGAGTTTATGCGTTCTGCTCATAGTCAAGGAAAGACGGTTTTGTTAATTGTTGATGAAGCCCAAAATCTGCCGTTTACTGCTATTGAAGAATTACGAATGCTCTCAAACTTGCAGGTAGGGCATCATGCGCCTTTACAATTTATTTTGATGGGACAACCTCAATTAAGGACAATGCTTGCTTCTAAAGATTTAGAGCAGTTACGTCAGAGAGTCATTGCATCATATCATCTGAAGCCATTAACGGCTGAAGAAACTGAAGGATATATTATTCATCGACTAGAGACGGTTGGATGGAAAAAAAGACCGTCATTTACCCATGATGCTTTTAAAGCAATTTATAATGTGACAGGGGGCGTCCCTAGACGCATTAATACACTTTGTTCAAGACTTTTACTTGCTTCTTACTTAGAGGAGAATGATGAAATTTCTGAACAGGTTGTGGAGCGTATTGCGCAAGAACAAAATTCGGAATTAAGTGATGATAGTGTGCAGACCATTAAAATGAATGCAAAAGAAAAGTCATCGCCGCCAGCTAAAAAAACAACAAAGTCAATGTCACAGTCAAAAAAATTGGCTTTAAAAGTGAATGCCATTGAAGAAACAATTAAAAACTTTGAAACTTTCTTAAAAGAACATCTTGAACCCAAATCATCCTGAGAGCCCAAATGACCCTTTTGTTGCATGAGAGTAAGGAAAATTATGATCTCAAAATGCAAGGGCATTATCAAAAGTCATTGTTGAATGCGATGACTGTCGATGTGGAGGAATATTTTCAAGTCTATGCGCTTAGCTCAAAAATCAACCGAGACGATTGGGCATGGATGACCAGTCGCGTTGTGGATTCTATGCAGAGAATTTTGGATTTGTTCTCTGAGCATAATGTAAAAGCAACATTTTTTACCCTAGGCTGGGTTGGAGAAAGACATCCTGAATTAATAAAACAGATGGTTGCAAAGGGACATGAAATTGCCTCACACAGTTATGATCATCAGCGGATTGATTCCATGGATGCAGATCAATTCAGAGAAGATGCCAGAAAATCAAAACAGATACTTGAAGATATTTCAGGTCAAAAAGTCAAAGGGTATAGAGCGCCGACTTTTTCGATTGGTCGCAAGACGCCTTGGTTTTTCGACATTTTGGCAGAAGAAGGCTATATGTATAGTTCAAGCATTTATCCTGTTCAGCATGATTTGTACGGAATGCCAGATGGGCCAAAATCTTCTTATAGGCCAAGATTTATAGAGACTCCATTTCTTGAGATCCCAATGACAGTGATGTCTGTTTTTGGAAAAAATCTTCCAGTAAGCGGAGGTGGTTATTTTCGTCTTATACCTTATCCGTTGTTTCGTTTTTTAACGAAACAAGCACGAGGACAAAATAAACGTCCAACTATTTTTTATTTTCATCCATGGGAGATAGATCCAAAACAACCACACATCCATGATCTTCCGTTAAAAGCGCAGTTTAGACATTATTATAATTTAGGGATGATGGAAGAAAAGCTGAGAATGCTATGTCGTGATTTTGAATGGGATCGCATGGATAAAGTTTTTCAGATAGGAGTGACCGATGCAAGTTAAGCTTTTAACTCCAGATAAGCAGAAAGCATGGGATGACTTTGTAACAAATCATCCAAAAGGTACATTTTTTCATTTGTCAGCATGGCAAGATGTTATTGAAAGCGCTTTTAACCAAAAAACACATTATCTTTATGTCGAGGCTGATGGGGCCATAGAGGGAATCTTGCCTCTGACGTTTGTGGATAGTCCTTTTTTCACGAAGGCTTTGATTTCAAATGCATTTTGTGTTTATGGTGGTCCGCTGGTGAAGAGTCAAAAAGCTGCAGATCTGCTCGATCAAGAGGCGATTCGTTTGATGAATTCTCTTGGCGCCCGGTATCTTGAGTATCGGCAGAAAGAGAAAGCACATATAGATTGGGCTTGTAATGATAGTTTATATGCAACTTTTGAAAGGCCAATCTTGCCAGATGAAGAAGAAAATCTCTTGTTGATTCCGCGGAAGCAAAGAGCTGTTGTGAGAAAGGCTCTTGATGGTCGTGTTAATTTAAATTTTGTATGGCAAGATAATGTTGATCAGTTTTTTAAAATTTACTCACAAAGTGTTCGAGATCTGGGGACGCCCGTTTTTCCAAAGACGTACTTTCAGGCTCTGAAAAAAGTGTTCCAAGAGGATTGTCAGATTTGTACAGTCTATTCAGAAGAGGGAGAGGCTTTGACTTCACTTGTGAGTTTTTATTTTCAAGAGAGTGTGTTGCCTTATTATGGTGGTGGTACTAAAGCCGCTCGCAAATATGGGGCCTATGATTATATGTACTGGAAAATTATGGATGATGCACGTATGAAGGGTTTAAAACTTTTTGATTTTGGGCGAAGTAAAGTAGGTACAGGCGCCTATGATTATAAATGTAATTGGGGGTTTGAGCCTAAGCCTTTGGTCTATGAGTATCATTTAGCTCAAGGTCAAGAATTGCCAAATATGAATCCACTCAATCCTAAATATCGATTGTTTATTGAAGGATGGAAGCGCTTGCCATTATGTGTTGCGAATCATCTGGGTCCTATGATCGTTCGGCAAATTGGATAGGTGATGGAAAAAGAACATCTTCTCTTTTTGGTGCACCGTATCCCATATCCGCCAAACAAAGGGGATAAGATTCGATCTTGGCATATTTTACAGAATCTAAGTGAGGTTTATCATGTTCATGTGGGTGGATTTATAGATCATGAGCCGGATTGGGTCTATGTGCCAACTATCGCTGCGATTACAAAGAGCCACTGTTTTTTACCTCTAAAGCCTTTACAGGCAAAGATAAGGTCATTGAAAGCATTGATCACAGGTAAAAGTTTGACAGAATATTATTTTTTTGATGAGCGTCTTGCAGAATGGGTTGAGGAAATGCGCACAATGCACCATATCAAGAAGGTTTTTGTTTTTTCATCAGGCATGGCATCCTACATTATGAATGAGGGGTGGATAGATGCCATAAAGGTTATGGATTTTGTGGATGTTGATTCAGATAAATGGGCGCAATATGCAATGCAAAAATCATTTCCTTTGTCTTGGATTTACAGGCGTGAAGGCAGAAAATTACAGAGTTTTGAGAAGAAAATAGCACAATTTTGTACAGCAAGCCTTTTTGTGTCAGAGAAAGAACGCAATTTCTTTTTAAGTCAAAATCCTGATCTAAAAATGAAAACTGTAAAAGCTGTGATGAATGGTGTTGACTTGTCCTTTTGGGATTGGGAATTGTCTTTCCCATCACCTTATCCTGAAGGGAAAGAAGTTATTGTTTTTTCTGGCGCAATGGATTATTGGCCAAATATTGATGCTGTGACATGGTTTTGTCAAGATGTTATGCCTATGCTCCGTAATGTCTTGCCAAATGTGCTTTTTGCGATTGTTGGATCGAATCCAAGTCCTGATGTAAAAGCGCTGGTGAATGAGGGAAATATTTTAGTAACCGGGTCCGTTACGGACATAAGGCCTTATATCTCTCATGCGAAAGTTTCTGTTGCACCTATGAGAGTTTCACGTGGTATACAGAATAAAGTGTTAGAGGCAATGGTTATGGGTAAGCCTGTCATTGCGACTCACTTAGCTCTTTCTGCTTTAGAGGACCTCTCTTGTGAGGCAATGACAGCAGATGAGCCAGCGAAATTTAGAGATTCGGTCCTCAAATTGCTGAATGATGGTGCACAACAAGAAAAGATAGGAAAAAAAGCACGTTTGTTCATTCAAAAAAATTATTCATGGGATCTAAGTCATCGAGTGATTCGCGCCCTTTTTGAGAATAAATAATAAATTTATTTTATTTTATTTTAAAATGTTGTATAATTATAACGTATGGAGGGATATTATGTCAGATATAAATAAACCAGATCGTTCAAAGGTAGGAGTTGAAGACAACAAGGCTTTAGAAACAAAGAAAACTGAGTTTAATGAGCATAGTGTGTCACTTGATGAGTCTTCTCAGGCAGGGAGAATGGTGGGTAATTATAAAGCGATTGATGATTTTTTAAGCCCTATTGGTATGAGGATGTTGGATGCTATTTATGAAACTGATTTGAGTGAAGGTAAGCAAGCATTTGAAAAAGTACTAACACATCTTGCAGGTTCAAAAGGCGATATTTTGAAACTTTCTATGAAGAATGAGTATTTATATGGTTTAAAAAGTAATACTCTTTATGGGAAAAAGTACATGGAACTTACCCCGCGTCAACAAAGTAATCTTCAGAAATATGGCGGGGTTTCTAAAGAGGAAAGCCTTGTAAAGGCACAAAGGATCATGGATCAACTGACCCAATTGACAGGAAAGACTAAAGACGAAGTGCAGAAAAATTTATCTGGAGATTATTTTAGTGATTCTCCTCTAGATTTTGCTTTCCATCTTTTAGATTTTAAAGAAGGCGTGGAAAGATGTATAGAACATCAAGACCAGGATGAAGAGCAAAGTATGATACAGTGCTACAATAGCTATAGCCGCTTCAGAGATGCAATTTTGACCGGGGAAGTGTCCTCCGAGATGCGGTTGTTCTCGCATTTGCAAGTATTGATTCCCCCAGAAATAGGGCAATTAAAGGATTTAGAGGTGGTGTGGATTAGAGATGCATTAGTCGATTCATTACCACCTGAAATTGAGCAATGTACTAAACTAGAACTATTGGTGATTCCTAGCGGGCTTCGAGTCAGTGTACCGGATGCCCTGAAAAACAACCCCAAAATAACAATTAAAAATAACGTTTAAAAGCTAAAAAATTTTAAATGTGAATGAGGGCCAAGCTGATTTAAAATCAACTTGGTTTTCTGTTAATAAAGGTCTATGATATGGAAAATAGGACAATTGTCAGATCAGATAGTTGTTTTTTAACATATAACATAGCAGGTGCTCCACATGTTCTCTAAACTTCTTGGTTTTCTTTCAGCAGATATGGCAATTGATCTTGGTACAGCAAATACTCTTGTTTACGTCAGAGGACGCGGGATTGTTTTAAATGAGCCATCAGTTGTTGCAATCGTTATGATTAAGGGAAAAAAGCAAGTTCTTGCTGTGGGTGATGAAGCAAAATTAATGCTCGGAAGAACGCCAGGTAACATTCAAGCCATTCGTCCTTTAAGAGATGGGGTTATTGCAGACTTTGAAGTCGCTGAAGAAATGATCAAACATTTTATTCGTAAAGTCCATAATCGTCGCAGTTTCGTAAGTCCGCGTGTGATTATTTGCGTTCCATCAGGCTCAACAGCTGTTGAGCGTCGTGCAATTCAAGAATCAGCTGAATCAGCGGGTGCAAGACAAGTCTTTTTGATTGAAGAGCCTATGGCTGCTGCGATTGGTGCTGGCTTACCAGTGACTGAGCCAACAGGATCTATGGTTGTTGATATCGGGGGCGGAACAACAGAGGTTGCTGTTCTATCTTTAGGTGGTATTGTTTATTCTAGATCAGTGCGTGTCGGTGGCGATCTGATGGATGAAGCGATTATCAGCTATATTCGTCGTCATCATAATTTGCTCATTGGTGAAGGTTCAGCAGAACGTATCAAAAAACAGATTGGATCAGCTTGCGCTCCTGAAAAAGGAGAAGGGCCGATTATGACTGTAAAAGGACGTGATTTGATGAATGGTGTTCCAAAAGAGCTTACCATTAGCCAAAGCCAGATTGCAGAAAGTCTCGCTGAACCCGTCAGCCAAATCATTGAAGCTGTTAAAACAGCTCTAGAGCAGACACCGCCAGAGTTAGCTGCTGATATCGTTGACAAAGGAATCATTTTAACGGGTGGCGGATCATTGCTTGCAAACCTAGACTTTGTTTTAAGACATGCAACGGGTCTACCTGTCTCTATTGCTGAAGATGCTTTATCATGCGTTGCTCTGGGAACAGGGCGTGCGCTCGAGGAAATGAAAACGCTGAAAAATGTGTTGATCAATTAAATGGAGTGTTTGTGGGATTATGTTTTTCCACAACATGCTTCAGGAGAAATGAAGAGCTGAGAGTAAGATATGCGTCCGATCGTTAAAAGCAGAGCCTCTTCTTTTAGAGCCTACACGCAGAAGCTAACACTCCTTTTTTTCTTGGTGTTTTCGATTTTGCTGGCCAGTTTTCATTCATCTGAACCTGAGAAAATTAAACCGATTCAGACCTATTTTGATGATGTATCTGCTGGAATTTTGAGCCTTTTCACAAGCCCTGGGCATGTTTTTGTGAGGCTTTACGATTCCATCCATCACTATTTTGTTGTTTACGCCGAGAATGAGCAATTGCGATATGAGAATGCTCAATTGAAGCTCTGGCAACAAACGGCTTTAAGGCTTGAATCAGAAAATCATTCTATGAAATCTCTTTTGGCTTTAAAGGATCATGGTGGTCAGTCTTATATCTCAGCAAAAATTGTGGGAGATGCAATCTCTCCTTTCAGTAAAACATATTTATTGAAAGTGGGAGCCCATGATGGCATTAAGATGGGTCAGGCCGTTGTTGTTGGTAAGGTTCTTGTTGGCCATATTGTAGAGGTTGGTCAATCATCGTCACGTGTTCTTTTGCTCAGTGATTTTGATTCACACATTGCTGTTAAGTTCTTATCAAGCGGTGACAGAGCGATGATCAATGGAAATGGACTAAACGGTGTTTCAATTGAATTTATTGGTGATGACGTTCGGTATTTAAAAGATGATTATATTGTAACATCTGGTGTTGAGGGGTATTTGCCAGAAGGTCTTTTGATTGGGCGCCTGAAGCCTGGGACAATGGATATTGTTCCGCTGATTAACTATGAAAGACTTGATATTGTCCAGATTGTGATAGAGAATAAATCTTTGTTAGAAGAAATTGACAAATTGGGACAGGAATAAGCTAGCCGAAATGCCTGTTGTTCGGTAATTTATGTAAGTGTGGGATCTGATTGAATGACTGTATTATCGAGTGCGTACTTTGTGAAAAATCCTGTAAAAAAGCTTGTTCCAGGTTTTATTCTGATGGCTTTAATGATTTTTAGATTTGTTCCTCAAGGGTTTTATGGGTCGGCAATTCTTGTTGATGCTTTTTTGATTGGTGCTTTATTTTATTGGTCTCTCTTTGCTTCAAATCTTGTGCCTCTTATTTTTTGTTTTGTGTTTGGATTATGTTACGATTTGTTGGCAGGTACGCTACTGGGTGTTATGCCACTTTGTTTTTTGGTTTTAAGGTCAGCTGCTTATTACCGCCGTGTTCGGTTCATACGCTCTCCTTTTTCCAAAATATGGCAATATTTCGCTTTGTCGGTTATTCTTGCAGGTTTTGTACGGTATCTGCTTTTTTCTTACCATGCGAAGAGCATGTCTCTCTTTTTGCCCCTTGCTTACGATTACCTCTTAACGATTTTATTTTTCCCTTTGTCTTTTTTTGTGATGAGGAAAATCCATCAGTGGCTTTTAGCTTCGTAAGGGATGTAAGACATGGATTTTGATCACGATAAATTTCATATCTTTCAGCGGCGTAGTATTTTAATCGGCGCTTTCAAAGGTCTTTTATTGTCAGCGGTACTTGGAAGAATGTTTTATCTGCAAGTGATTGAGGGGCAGAAATATAAAACAATGGCTGAAAAGAACCGGATCAGTGTGAGACCTATCTCACCAGGACGAGGTTTAATTGTTGATTTAAAAGAAGAAATTCTTGCTCGAAATGATCAAAATTTTAGCGCTTTTTTTCTGCGTGAGAAAACAGATGATGTTGAAAAATCGCTCTCAGCTTTTGTCAAATTACTGCATCTGACAGATGGAGAACAAGAACGCATTCGGCGTTTTTTGAAGAGTCGGAAAAAGTTTTTACCCGTTCTTCTAAAAGAGAATCTAACTTGGGAACAGGTTGCAAAGATTCAATTTGCCATGCCTCATTTGCCAGGCATCTTTATTGATGTGGGTGAAATCAGAAGCTACCCATACAAGGGGCTTCTGGCTCACTTGCTTGGTTATGTGGGCTCGATCTCTCCTGAAGAGCAAAAAAAGAATCCAGATCCAATCTACACAATCCCTGGGATGAAGATTGGTCGTTCAGGGATTGAATCAGCCTTTGATAATCAACTTCGAGGCACGCCAGGGGCGAAACAGTTAGAAGTGAATGCACTTGGCAGAGTTGTGCGTGAACTTGCTCACGATCCAGGTAAAATTGGAAAAAAAGTACAGTTGACAATTCATTTGGGCCTCCAGCAGCGTATTGGTGAGTTGCTCCAAGAGCATCAGAGCGGTAGTTGTGTGGTGATGGATGCCCAAACAGGAGCTGTTTATGGATGCGTCTCTCATCCTGGATATGATCCCAATCTTTTTGTGGGCGGGATATCAGATACTAGCTGGAAACAGTTTTTGGAAGATCCAGCAAGGCCTCTCACCAATAAAGTGATCGCAGGTCAATATGCACCAGGCTCAATTTTTAAAATGACAATTGCTTTGGCGGCTCTTGAACATAATGCTGTTAACAAAAACCATCAGGTTTTTTGTAAGGGGTATATTGATTATGGAAACCACCGCTTTCACTGTGTTCATAAGCATGGGTGTGGAACAGTCAATTTTCATCGAGCCATTCAAAAATCGTGTGACTCCTTTTTCTATGATTTAGGAGGGCGACTCTCAATCGATCAAATCGCTAAGACAGCGAGAATGCTGGGCTATGGCCAAAAGTATGACTTAGGGCTTACAGGTGAGAGTCCGGGTCTGATTCCAGATAAGGCCTGGAAGATCAAAAAACATGGAGTCCCTTGGGTAGGTGGCGATACGATTAATGCATCGATCGGACAGGGTTATATCCTGGTGACACCATTGCAGATAGCTGTGATGACAGCCCGATTTGCAAATGGCGGCAAGGCTGTCACACCTTACTTTGTGCGTCAAGTTGATAATGAGTTAGTTCATCCCGTAAAATTTCCAGAGTTAGACTTTAACCCTGAAAATATTGATATTATTGTTGATGGCATGAAAGCTGTTGTGCAGCCTGATGGTACAGGGAAGCACGCTTTTATCGAAGATCCTTCGTTTCAAATGGGCGGGAAAACAGCAACAACACAGGTAAAGCGTATTTCAATGGAAGATCGTGAAAAAGGTCTTGTGGGGAACGAACATAGGCCATGGCATCATCGAGATCATGCCATGTTTACTTGTTTTGGCCCAACGGATAATCCGCGCTATGCGCTTGCGATTATTGTCGATCATGGGGGGTTCGGAGGCTCAGTTGCAGCACCCCTTGCTAAAAAGATTATGCTGGCTTGTAAAGAATTTAAACCAGCAGAGCTTGTGTAAGTGTTTTGCAAGCCTGTACATATAGATATTTTTACACAGTTTTTCTAACGCTTTTCTTTTTCATGCGTAGGCTTTGAGTGTTCCCTTTATTAATTGACATCTTATATTTAATGCAATAGATTATCTATGTTGAAGCTGATTTAGCTGCAAAGTCTGTTTATAATTGTGTATTTAAATTGTTAATTCTATTTATATAAGGAAATAAAATGTCAGGACTTTTACCTCCCAATCCAAACCCAAATCCTAATCCTAATCCTAATCCTAATCCGAACCCAAATCCTGTAGGAGCTTTGATCAATTCTGCCCCTCCAAAAAGACCTGTTGAATCAGCAGAACAGCCTCCTAAAAGGCTTCATATTTCCGTCAGGCCTGGGTCAGTGACTGTGACACATATTGAAAATCGAACTGTTGCGGCTCCTGCCGTAGCTTTAACGCCTCAGCAGTCTCTTGATAAGGCTCAATCTTTCAAGGCGCAGAGTCTTCAGGCTACAGTTTATGAAGACTATAGTCGTTTGCAACGGGAGGCTTTGGACCTTATTTGGGGTGTGTTTGAAGAAGGTAATCCTAGTGGTTCAAGGGAATCTTCTATCGCTTTACACATGCTCATATCAGAATTTAATCTCAATTCTGGTCACACAGCTTTTCAGGATAGGTTGAAAATGGCTTCGTGGTACGTGCATCGTCAGGTAGATTTCGGGCTTATGCTTTTAGATCAGAAAATTAGAGCTCTGCAAAAAAACGTTCCATTTGAGTCTAATGTCAATTTTTGTTTAAAGCTGTATGCTGTTTTGGAAAAAAATTCTGAGATTTCTAAATCTCTCGTTGCTATGGCTCTTAAAATTCGGCTTCAATCACGATTACTTGTTGAAGCTAAAAAAATGAAATCTATTTACAAGGCAGCACATAGATCTGAAAGTGCCGCAAAGTCGACCATCCGGGTTGGATATGATCGTTCTATGAATTTAGCCTTCAAGATATGGAATAGTCTTAAGGTGGATAGTACCGAGGCAGTGATTAAGCTTGGACATTGCTATTTCGCAGGACTTGGGGTCGCTCAAGATTATCAAGAGGCTTTTAGGCTCTGGAATTCACTTGATCGTGATTTGTGGGATGAGATTGGGTATAAATTAGGGCGATGCTATTATGAAGGTAAGGGCGTGTCACAAGATCAGGAAAAGGCAATCGATATTTGGTTATCCTGCAAAATTGACGAGAAGGCCGAAAATGCATTGGCGGATCATTATTTATCTGTCCTTTCAGAAGATGTGTCTTTATTCCTTAAAGACATTTTAGAGCCTCACAGCCCGGAAAATCGTCTTTGTTTTACGCGGGTCTTCTTTTATCTTCCCGTTGATATGCAAGAAAAAGTTATCGCTTTCTTTCAAGGCACTCAAAGTCGAGATGATCTTAGAGCGTTATTCCAAGCCTGGGATGATCAGCTTTCAGTTTCGGGCTTACTTCAATGGGGTAATGAGGGTCCAAATTATCCAGAAATGTTAATTTTCTTCCTTGAGAAAGTGGTGCTTGATCTTGATGCCATCAAACTGAGATGGATTGAAATTCTAAGAGATCCTGATGCTAGAATAATAACTCAATTTTGTCAGTTTCTATCTAAGGTCTTTGAAAAAAGTGATATGTTTGGTGAGTTTGATGAATTTACTCAAGAATATGTTGCAGCAGATATTCGCTTGTCACAGCTGAATGAGGCCACAAGCCCATATAAGATTTACGCAGATATTAAGGAGAATAGGGCTGTTGCTTGTGAGGTGACTCAATTGCCAACTGAAACTTATCAAGGCGTTAAGATGTCTCTGAAGCCTGCGTTTTTGAAAAATGAATTGGTCGGAAGGCAAGTTTATGTCAGAGATCTGCCGAAGCTGGATCTGCATGCGCGTCTGCAATCTGCAGTTCAATCTCTGATACAGAGAAAGAATGAGCCAGGTTTTGAAGGCGCCGTCAAGGATGTGACGGGTTCATCTTTGGTTGAGTTAGAGTCTCAAGCCCTTGGAAGTTCTTATCTTCTCAATCTATTAACCTATGAGAATAAAAAGCCAGGTGAGTTAGTGCCTTTGATTGCTCTGAAATTTATGAAGATTGTGGAGAATATTTTCTCAAAGTCTGCAGAAAGAGAAGAAGGGCAGGTTTTGTCGAATCGTGAAGAGACCTTGCTGAGGACGCTGGCTTCTATCGGCGGATGTATCTATGGAAAGAGAGAGGGCGTTGATGCTTACTATCCTTCTGTTGCAGCGGAATTTCCGATCAGATCGAGTCAGCCAATTGAAGACATCGCTCAGATGAAACCAGGTGAAGAAATGGTATATGAAGGGATTACGAATGCCATTGAAGCATTTATCACGAATCCCCAATCATACTTTTATAAAGTTCTCTGCTGTTTGAAACCTGGTGATGAGGTCATGGAAGCCGCTCACCAAACGATTCATGTGAAGAATATGATTGGTGGTGAGATTGGTCTTGAAGATAGTATTTTCTTTGATGTTCATACCCCTTTAATGTACGAACCCCTTCTTGCAAGATCGAAGCAGGAAATATTGGATATGTTTTATCAGCACTTTAGACCTCTTTCTCTTATAGGTCTGGTGCGGACATATTTGAACAAGGTCCTAGCATTGCCTAAATCAACGGCCTATACACATCTGAGCGAAGCCTTTCAAGACGTTCTTGATGGTTGCACTGATCCATGGCAAATTGACACAGACAAGGTCTGTGTTGAGCTGACGGATGAGGC
>JAGPBS010000003.1 GCA_018063245.1 Alphaproteobacteria bacterium
GAATCTGTGTAGGATTTGTTTGTTTCAAGCGCTCCGGTGAAGCTAGCTTTTATTTCGTCATCATAAATAGATGTCCAGGTCTCCATAGGTTCTGCAAGCAGTTGATCAACCATATTTTCGGGAACGCCCCCTTTGACAAGTATATTCTTTAATTGGCTTGTTTGTTCTGGCGTTCTTGTTTCAGGATCCATGTATGAGCCAAGTGTTTTTTCAAGATCAGGGATAAATTCCTTTTCAAGGAGCGCTTGTTGAGATGTGTTTTCTTTTATCTGCTCAGTAATGCTGGTTTGTTCTTTTTCTAAATCAGCGAGGCCAACATTTTTGGTAGCTGTCGATTCTGCTTCTGTGAGCGCTGATGCTGCACTTGCAGCTTTGGCGCTTTGATAAATTTGCACAGTTAATGAGCCTACTGCAACTGTAAGTCCTGCGGCGCCACTGACAATGCTGCCGATGGCGGCATATTCGGATGATTTTTTCGTTTCTTCTGCTTGTTCTATTTGTTGTTTTGCAATTTCTTCGGCCAGAGAGAGTGTAAGGTTGAGTTGCGCTAACATTTGATCAAATGAATTTGTCATCCAGGTATTGATGAGACTGATCATTTGATTGCCAAGACTGAGCAATAGTACAGCAGACTGATTTCTGTTTTGAGCTCCCTCATATGCAGTTTCAAAAGTTGACATCATGTCTTGGAACTCTTGGGACGCTTGATTGAGATCATTTGTTGAATCATCAATTGAATCAGGATCAAGGTTTGAGTTAGCCGGAGGGATTGTCGGAATGACGTCTTTAGGCGCAATATTCTGATTCACCTTTCCGTTAATCAGATCAAGAAAACCAGGGTGAAGGTTCATATTGGTATTTGCCGTGCCTAAGGTATTGAGCGGTTCAGTATCAGTAACTGTACCTACACGGTTAGTATTTGATTTATCAGTTGGACCGACCATGACTTTGTTCCTTTCCCATTATGATAAGGGAGCCGTAGCTGCTTGACCTTGTGAGCTGATGAGACTGTTGAGAGATTTTGAAATATTGGGAATCATTGATAGATATTGTTGTAGAGCTGTGACGAGCGTTTGAATGAACTGTTGGTCCACATCGCTTGTTGTATTAAGTTTTGTAATATTTGTTTTGATCAATGAGATTTGATAGACAAGATCAGCTATTTTCAATTCAGTCACGCCCGTTGCAATATCAAGGCCACTCTTAACAGCAAGTGTACCAGCCTCTGTTGTTTGAGCTACATTTTTAACAACTTTCATTCCCTTTTGAACGGGTGTTGGATCTGGATCAGACTCAACTGCTGCCCCTTCGCCTTTGATAGAGCTTCCAACGCCAATGGCAGAAGATGCAATTCCTAATCCCATTGCGGTATAGCCGAGGGCCTGGTCAGCTGTGCTATCTTGTGAAATTGTCCCTGTTTCAACCAAAATATTGTCAGTCACGGTTGTCGCAGAAGAGAGACAGGTGAGTGCAACAGAAGTTGCAGCCAGAAAACCTTCACTTGCACCGCCCGTTGCAACAGCAATGATTGCTTGCGCGATCGGCATAAAATAGGACATAACTGTTGCGAATACAGGTGATTTTGTATAAAGACCGGTATCTTGGAAAATTTGGTTGGCAAGCATGAGGCCTCCACCAATGAGAAGGCCAACGCCTGCTGCTGTTCCGACACCTGTTGCAATCAGAGCGATCCCTGCAATAATGGCAAGGCCTGCTGAGACCCATCCAAATAAATCGCTCCAGAAGGATGTCTTTTTAGCAGCTTCTTCAGCTTGTTCTTGTGCTTTCTGCGCAGCTTCTTGTTGAGCAATTTGTTCTTTAATGCTGTTTGAAATAGCGCTTGTCATATTTTGGAGGGATTGAAGGACTTCAGAGGTGTTTTGTGATTGCATTGTTGGCAATTGCCCAAGAAGCAGGGCGAGCAAGTAAACGATATCTTTGATGCCAGAATAATCCATCGGATTGCCATTTGCATCGACATCTGGAATATTTGTTCCATAAAGAGGTGAATTGGGATCAGATGCCATTTGCTGCAATAGGCTTTTTGTTGCATCAGATGCTGAAGCGGTGTTTGTGACAAGCGGTGTCAGGTTTGCAACAAGGGGCGCGAAGATGGATTGATCATTTAACATAATATCGCTTGGTGTTGTTGATGATGGATCTTGTGTTTTGGTCAGAGCTGACAGCAAAGTGACTGACAAATCTGTCGGCATAAGTGTTGCAAAATTACCCTCAGCGAGTAAATCGGGATTAGTTGTTGCTGTGATGGATACGGACGGTGATGCAAGTTTAGGAGCAGGAGATGCATAATCATTTGAGACATGAGATGTTTTTTTTGCAACAGATTCCAGAACATCTGCGCCCAAATCAGGATTTGTGGCCGTTGATACGACTTGTTGCGTACTAAATTGTGTAGGCGTTACGCCTGAGAGATCAGGTTTATTTGTTACATTGCTGATATCACTCATGCTTTTCCTCCTTTTTCAAGGATGGCTTTGATATAAAGATCTGCTTGTTTTTCAAGATTTGCATATTTTTTCGGATTCATCTTGGCGAAATAAGCAGCGCCTTGAAAAGCCATTTGTGCTTTGGCTAAATCGCCAAGAGCGAGGTAGCATTTACCAGCATGGAAAGGAACTTCAGGATCTGTTGCATCAAGATAAACGCAGAAAGAATAAGCTGTAATGGCATCAGTTAAGCGATCAACCATTTGAAGAGCGCCCGCATAGGCTTTCCAGAACTTCAAATTATCAGAATCAAGGACGCTTAAAAGTTGAAAAATCTGTAAGGCTTGGTCATACTTTCCTTGCTCATAGTACAAGTGACCGACCGCATAAACAGTTTCAAGCGACTCAGGCTTAATCCCCATCACCTCAGAAAAAGGTTTCTGGAAACTAAAAATTTCACTTAGTTTGACGAGGGCATCTTGCTCTTTTTGTGTTAGATCTGCTATTGCCATTTGTATATCCTCCTACTCGTGGATGTTGCGTTCATTATAGCACAAAATACAATTTTATTTCAAATAAAAATAAAATTGTATAATTATACTTTGCGCTGTTGCTTTTTAAGTTCTCTTGTTTCTCTGTTTTGTTTGACGGTTGCATCCTGCGCTTTGCGTTTAACTTGAACGCTTGCATTAATCACCATTTTTTGCGGTAGCATTTCAAGTTCTTCTATGGTTTCAGGCAGGCCATTTGCTTTTAATACCTCTCCTGCTAATTTATGAATTGTTTGAGTGATTTTCTCTATTTCTTCAGGAGATTTATTGGGGGCGGGCATATCTCTTTTCATAACTTCAATTTCAGCAAGCATTTTTGTGAGTTTTGCATGCTCTTCATTATAGCGATTGAGAATGTCTTGATAGACCGCCATAAAGTCAGTTTGCATGGGTGCGGGTTTGTTTTGATTTTCAGTGCCTGTCATCGTATTCTCCTTACTATTTTTAACAAGTATATTTGAAACTGATTGAGATGTTCTTAAACGGACGAATATTTTATATTTTAACACAAATTATAGATTAAAGGACAAAAGTGGATATCTCTGGTAAAAAAAGTGAAAATCGATTTAAGTAGTCTCAATACTTATCTGCAGGAAGGATCTTTTATGTTTCATTTAGCCAGTAAACTCGCTTTAATTAAAACCTCACCGACTTTTGCAATCACCAAGAAGGTGATTGAGCAGAAAGAGAAGGGCGTAAAGATATATGGCTTGGGGGCAGGTGAGCCTGATTTTCAAACGCCGGATCATATCAAGCAAGCTGGGATTGAAGCCATTCAAAAAGGGCTTACAAAATATACACCTGTTGAAGGCACACAAGATTTACGCAAAGCCATTCAGGCAAAATTCAAAAAAGAAAATGGGCTGGATTACGGTCTAGATGAAATTATTGTCTCATCAGGGGGTAAGCAAGTTTTGTTCAACGCTTTCATGGCAAGCCTGTCTGAAGGTGATGAGGTTATTATTCCGGCACCTTATTGGGTTTCATACCCAGATATGGTTTTGCTTGCAGGCGGAAAGCCTGTTATTGTGCAAACCACAGAAGCAAATCATTTTAAACTGACAGCTGATCAATTAAAAAAGGCTCTCACCAAACAGACCAAATGGATTATCTTAAACTCCCCAAGCAACCCAACAGGAATGATTTATACGAAAAGTGAACTTGAGGCATTGCTTGAGGTTGTGAGATCTCATCCAAGCGTGATGATCATGAGTGATGATATTTATGAGCATTTGACCTATGATGATTGTGAATTTTTGACAGCAGCACAATTGGCGCCTGATTTAAAGGATAGAATCTTGACCATGAATGGTGCTTCAAAAGTCTTTTCGATGACAGGTTGGCGCATAGGCTATGCAGGTGGGCCAAAAGTTCTTATTAAGGCCATGGTTGATGTGCAGGGTCATAGTACATCAAATCCATGCTCAATTAGTCAAGCTGCCTGCCTTGCGGCTTTAAATGGCGATATGAGCTTTCTGGCAGAGTGGAAGAAGGTCTATGTTAGAAGACGAGATCTTGTTTGCGCTTATTTGAATGATATTCCTGGGATGAAGGTAATTAAGCCACAAGGCGCTTTTTACATTTTTGCCTCTTGTACAATAGCCATTGGCAAGAAAACGCCATCAGGTAAGGTCATTCAAACAGATGAGGATTTTGCAACCTATTTGCTTGATGATTATGGCGTTGCCTTGGTCCATGGTGCTGCCTTCGGTCTTTCGCCCTATTTTAGAATTTCCTATGCAACATCTGATGATGTCTTGATGGATGCATGTGAGGCCATTCAAAAAGCTGTTGCGGTTTTAAGAGTCTAGATCTGTATGGGATAGCCCGATGCGAACGATTATAAAAGAAATACGTCATTGCGAGGCAGCCGAAGGCTGACGTGGCAATCTTATAGCTTTGAAGAGGAGATCGCCACGCCTCACCTTGTTCGGCTCGCGATGACGATCTCGTCAAAGAAACCTTACTCAACTGTTACGCTTTTAGCGAGATTCCGTGGTTGATCAACGTCGGTCCCTTTCAGAACAGCTGTGTGATAAGAAAGCAATTGTATCGGGATTGAATACAAAATAGGTGCAATTGCTGGATGGCATTTCGGCATTTCGATTTGCCATTCTAGGTTCCCTTTATGCTTTTTGAAACCATCGGCATCAGAAATCATCAATACTTTTGCGCCACGCGCAGAGACTTCTTGGATGTTTGAGGCTACTTTATCAAACAAATCATTCGATGGTGCAATGGCAATCACAGGCACCAAATCATCAATCAGCGCAATTGGACCATGCTTTAGTTCACCCGCTGCATATCCTTCAGCATGAATATACGAGATTTCTTTGAGCTTCAAAGCGCCTTCAAGAGCAATCGGATAAAGTGTGCCTCTGCCGATATAAAGAGCATCTCTCGCTTCAGCGATTTTTTTGGCAATATCATGAATTTTTGAATCAAGCGTGAGCGCATCAACAATAAGGCCTGGGAGTTCTCTGAGGGCTGTTAGTATTTCTTTGGCTTTTTCTGCTGTTATTGTCTTTTTGCGGAGTCCGACATAGAGCGCTAAGGTGAGTAAAACAGAAAGCTGTGTTGTAAAAGCTTTTGTTGACGCGACGCCGATTTCTGGCCCTGCTAATGTTGGTAAGATCAAATCAGAGGCTCTGGCAATCGTGCTTTCGGGCACATTCACAATGCTCACGATTTTTTGATTTTGCTTTTGGCAATGCTTCAAAGCCTCAAGTGTATCGAGTGTTTCACCAGATTGTGTAATGAAAAGACATGCGCCATTTTTAGGCAAAGGCGGATTGCGATAGCGGAATTCGGAGGCGATATCGAGTTCAACAGGTAGGCGCGCAAATTCTTCAAACCAATATTTACCAACCATGCCTGCGTAAAAAGCTGTACCGCAAGCTGTGATGGTGAGGCGCTCAATATTGTTCCAGTCAATGTTCATGTCCGGCATGGCAATGAGCTCTTGTGATGAATGTAGGAAAGATGAGATTGTCTCAGCAATCACTTCTGGCTGCTCAAAGATCTCTTTTTGCATAAAGTGACGGAAATCACCTTTGCTTGTCAGATTGCCTGTGTAACTTGATTTTACGATTGCTCTTGTTACAGCTGTTCCATTTTTATCTTCAATGGCAACAGTGTTATTGCGGATAACAACCATATCACCATCATCAAGATGACTGACTTGACTTGTGAAATTGGCAAGGGCGATCGCATCTGATGCAATGCATTTTGCATCATCGGTATAGCCAATGGTGAGTGGTGTGCCTGATCTAACGCCAATCATCAAATCATCATGGTTTGCGAAGATCATGGCCATTGAATAAGCGCCTTCGAGTCTTTTCACTGCTTTGCGGACAGCTGAGATAGGATCCATTTTTTCGTGGATATATTGTGTCACAAGAGCAGCTACAATTTCCGTATCTGTTTCTGTTGCAAAATTATGTCCAAGGTTCAAAAGTTCTTCTTTGAGCGTTTGGTAATTTTCGATGATGCCATTGTGTACAATTGCAAGTTCAGTTGTTGCATGGGGATGTGCATTTGTCTCATTTGGAACGCCATGCGTTGCCCAACGGGTATGGCCAATGCCGATCGTTCCTGTGAGTGGGTTTTCACGTAATTTATCTTCAAGATTGATGAGCTTTCCTTTTGCCCGGCGACGTTCAATTTCTCCACCAACAAGTGTTGCAATACCGGCGCTATCATAGCCTCTGTATTCAAGCCTTTTGAGGCTTTCAATGATGATTGGGGCTACGTTTTCTTTCCCGATAATTCCGACGATTCCGCACATAGATGGCTCCTTTTGTAATATATTGATACTAGTTTATAAGATATGATTTGAAAAAATACTAATTTTTTGTAACAAATTGTAACAGGAAAAGGGAAAAAATTTTGTTCTTGCGCCACTAATCTCAATTCAGTAAGATCAAATGGATTCAGTTCATTGTTTTTTTAAGGAGATAAAAATGTCAGATATACAAGAAGATACAGCCGCATATACCCCACAAGGCGCCCCAAAGGCTTCAGCCCCAGCAGTTCCTGCTGATGTTCAAGGTGTCTCTGGTCAGAGATTAAAAAGCTATATTGAGCGCATTGAGAGGCTTGAAGAAGAAAAAGCAGGCATTGCAAACGATATTAAAGAAATTTTCTCAGAAGCAAAGGGTTTTGGCTTTGATGTAAAGATCATGCGTACTTTGATTAAACTGCGTAAAATGGATCGTCAAAAGCGCATGGAAGAAGAAGAGCTTCTTGAAGTTTATAAGCAGGCAATTGGTCTTACGATATAGTGAAGAGGAATCTGTCATTGCGAGGAGCGAGAGCGACGTGGCAATCTTTTTTCTAACGAGTAATGAGATTACCGACTCGCAACAAGTTGCGCCTCGTAATGACGGATTTGAAAGGTGATAAAGCGATGTTTAAAAAATTAAAAGTAAATCGCAATGTGTTGCTTACGAGTATTGGTGCGGGCTTTGAATATTATGATTTTATCATTTATGGCATGCTTGCTGGGTATCTGAGTGAGTTGTTTTTTAAAAGCGCTGATCCTGCCGTTGCTCTTTTTCAAACATTTGCAATCTTCTTTACGGGCTATTTGGTGCGGCCTTTAGGCGGTGTTTTTTTTGGTCTGATGGGAGATCGCTATGGTCGAAAAAAGACCTTTATTGTTGTGATGCTTCTTATGGCGGCTTCTACTTTTTTAATTGGCTGCCTGCCTGATTTTGATCAGATTGGACTGCTAGCCCCTCTGCTTCTTCTTGTTCTTCGTATTATCCAAGGTTTTTCGTTCGGAGCAGATTTGCCGAATGCGATGACGATGTCATGTGAATTTGTTGAAGAAAAAAATCGTGCCGTCCAAACTGGATATGTCATGTCGAGTGCTGCTCTAGGCTCGATGCTTGCCAGTTTGTTTTCGTATTTTCTGGCAGCTCATTTTGTGAAAGAAGATATTCTCTCATATGCTTGGCGCATGCCCTTTTTGTTCGGAGGCTTACTTGCGATCATTGGTCTTTATTTAAGAATAAAGCTGGTTGAACCAGATGCCTTCTTGAAAGAGGAACATAAGGCTAAATCTTTAATGTTGCCCTTGAAGGAAATTTTCCAGAATCACCTATGGTCTGTTATCAGAGCAATGGGTGTGTTGATGATTATTGCAACGATGATTATCGGTGTGATTTATTTGCTCTCGTTCCTAAATATGGAATATGGGTATGAGAAGTCAGATTTGTTCCTGGCAAATACGCTTAGTTTGGTCTGGTCAGCTTTGAGCCTGCCCCTTATGGGATTCATCAGCGATCGAGTTGGTCGTAAGCGTCTTTTTAGTTTGATGGCGCTGTTGCTGATCTTTGGGATTTGGTCCATGTTTGGTCTTTTGGATTTAAAACATTTTACGGCATTGGTTGCATTTTTCTGTCTCTATCAGACCTTTATTTCAGGGCTTGTTGTGAATTACTTCCCTATTTTAAGTCAGCTTTTCCCTACAGAGATTCGCTTTACGGCCATTGCCTTGTCGTATAACATTGTTTTCTCGCTAGCGGGCATGGTTCCAATGATTTTGAGCTACCTGCAAATCTTTTATAAAGGCTCTTTAACAATCATCCTTTTTTATGTAGGTGTTGCCTTTTTCAGTTTTGCGATGGCTCGCTTTTTAAGAAGGATTCGGTAGACCTGAGGGCATATCTTCTTCAAACAAAAGAATGCTGTTCGTATACTCCTGAAGCCACTTGCTGCCGCTGATCCACTTTGTTTTTACGACATAATCATATTTAGATAATATGTCTTTTAAACCGACGATGAGCGCTTCTGGATTGGCATTTTTTGTTTGAGACCATTCTGTAAGATAGTCGTGGAGTCTTTGGTCAAGATGAGGATCATAGTCTATGCGTATTAATATGGGGCTATTTCGAACGGGATAGGTTTTTAATAGATCTTTTAGAGCTTGTTTTTGGTCTTTATTGAGTTTGGGTAGAATTGATTTTTCGATAAAAGTAATATTTTGAGCCCAATTAGGGTTCTCTTGTTTAAGATGATGAAGCTGAAGCTGAGCATGTTCTCTTTGAATCTTCGGCGCTAGGAACAATTCATTCGTGGTTATTTCAAGATTCGTTTTTATAAAAGTTCCCTTGTGAGGTAGATAGTCTATTTCTTGTCGTAGATCATACATATGCATTGCAAGCGGGTTTGTTTTATAATCCTTGAAGTATGTTTCGAGGATCCCTTTTACTGTTTTGTAATAAAAAGGGTTTGGGCTTGCAGCTGCATTATAGGCATTACGAAATATTATAATAGATTGTATAGCAGGCAATTTTTGATCGAACTGTGTAGAGGGATCATTTTGAACTGTTTCCAAAAATTGATCAAAGAGCGAGAGAACTTCTTGGTCTGTTTTAAGTCTTTCTTCTTGATGAAGGCGATTATCTTCCTGAATCAGGTGATTCATATAATGATTTTCAACCTTTGGTCTGAGCTTTTGAGCACATAGGTCCGTTGCTAAATATTTTTTTTCAGCATCAATTAGGTCTTGTACGTCCTGAACGAGGGTACTGACGTTGTTCCCTTGTAAAATCGACATTCTCTCCATCAAAGAGGGTGGTTTTGATTGAGGGTGTGCCTTTGTGAGAAGCGCTAGAATATCCTCATAAAAGGAGCCTCTTGGACTAAAGAGCTTGACGCTTTCAACTAACAATGGCTGCAGTTCACGGAGCACTAAATATAGCTCTTCGCTTTCTTTATAAATTTGAATCTCATTCAGGATTCTCATTCTGTTACTAAAGCTTGATTCATAGGCCTGCCACTGTTTGTCGATGCGTTCACTGAGTATTTTTTCTGATGCTTCCTTCCTTGCAGAGATACTTGAAATCTCATCTTTCTCTGCTTTAATGAGCGTCTTTAGGGCGGCGATATGGGGGTTAGGTTCAAGGTCAACTGTTTCAGATGTTTTCTCGAGTAAAGCCAAAATCTCGTCATAGAAAGAAGGTGAGTCACTCATCACATTTTCATAATCTTGATGAATGTCAGCAAGCTTTGCACGCATCTCTGGAGGAAGAGCTTTAAAAAGATCGGCAATTTTTTGTCGGGTTGCC
The DNA here is from genome assembly GCA_018063245.1 of Alphaproteobacteria bacterium. Lineage (NCBI taxonomy): Bacteria > Pseudomonadati > Pseudomonadota > Alphaproteobacteria > Alphaproteobacteria bacterium. Next base: position 10,075 of record JAGPBS010000003.1, read on the forward strand.
TCAGGATAAAAAGGGACGGAAGTGACTGGGGTAGTCTTGGGTGCTGTACTTTTGAAAAGAAGAGAAGATTTTTCATTAAACAGTTTTTGTGTTTTGTCAATTTTCTGCTCAAGCGATGCAAGCTCTTTTCGTAGTTGTGCATAATCTTTTTGTGCTGTTTTGAGTGCTTTTTCAGCTGCCGCAACTTTATCCTTTTGCTTATAGATTTTAAAGTTTTCTTTTTGTGTTTCGAGCTCTTTGACAAGCCTCGGAATTTTCGCCTTTAAGTCTTTTTTCTGAACATATAATTGCCCCATCTTGATGAGAAGTTCATCGAGTATGTCTTTGGATTTTTGGAGCTCTGAATATTTTTTACTCTCTCTTTTATCGAGTGTTTTGGGATCTTTCACCATGGCAAGCATGTCTTGATTTTCAAGAACGCGCCGATGGATGTCAGCAGTCATGACCTTGATTTTCGCCTTTCCGGGTTCCATTTGATCCAGTGGTTCAATAATGGAAGTGGGTAAATTTGTGATCTCTTTTGGCATTTTACCCTCCCTCTGTTAGAAATTTAAACAGATACTTATAGTCCTCAGAGATTGTCTCGGCAGCTTCAGGGTGAAATTGAAGAATGAGATTGATGGCCTTGCGGTCGCGCACTTGAAGGGCAGTTTCAAGAATATGAAGGGATGCTTCGGGGTATATAATAGGAACTCCCTTTTTCAGAAGAAACTCGATGATCTCATGCTTTAAAGGATGGTCTGATTCAACAACTTCTGAGAGGGTTGTTTTAAAAGCAAATCCTTCTGGTCTTGCCTGATTTAAAGCGGCTTGTGGTATCTGGTTGAGAGTCTCAAATAGAACTCTGTGATCATTGATTTCCTTTCCAATCAGTAAGGAGAATTTCTCAATGGGGCTTAGGCTCTTGTTTTCATTAATTTTCTCCAAGGCTATGTCTTGTTGTACTTTAGCTTTTGTTGGGTAGGTATGATTTGAGGCTTTGAGATCCATGACACTTAACGTATAGCCTGGGAACCTTTTCGGGTCTTTTTTGAAGATGCCATAAGCGCGATGTCGAATGTCAGCAGAAAGGGCCTCTATTGAATTGAACTGCACGGCTCCTGTATCCTGTTTGAAATCAGTTTCATCCCCTTTATAGTTTGAATCAAAGAGGTAATAGGCTCCCTTTTTCATCCCGACAGCAATTGAATGAGTTGCTAAAGTACCAATCTGAAGAGTCGCTCCCTCTTGCAGGAGAGACGTGAGAAGAGGGACGGGGATGAGGTCTGATTTGATGGTCAATCTTTCGATAGGAAAGATAAAATCAGGATTATCGATAAAAAGAGAGATAGGAGAGGTTTGCCTTGAAGGCAAGAGAAGATCATCGCCCTGTCCTATTTGCTGATCAACAGAACCTCTACCGAATTGATAAAAAAGAACGCGCTGAAAAAGAGTATCTATCATATTGGTGAGCGCAGGGGTGATTGTATCCTTCTGTTCATCCCAGTCTCTGAGGAGTGAGACCTCTGCGTAATAATCTTTTTCCATATCCAGCAAGAACATTTCAGCCCAGCACAAAGCAAAGCCATTACAATGGCCTTTGATTTGAACAGCTTTAATAACAGAATCGAGCTCCTCAACATGTTCTGTTGGTAAATTTTGCTTTTTAAGATCTTCAAGGCGATAGGTGAGAAAGGCGTGGGCTTTCTCTAATAGAAGAGTTTGCGTGACCCCTAGGCTTTTGCTTTGCTCTTGGATAGCAGCACTGAGCTTTTCTTTAAAAGCTGCAGGCTGTTGCTGAATAAAATCAGAGACAGTTTCCCCTTTATCATTCCGAATGCCCCCGAGTGCTCCTTCATTGGCCTTCCGTAAAAGAAGGAAGGCTTCCAAGTTTTGGTTTTGAATGGCGCAGTGTGTGATTGTTTGACCCTCGGCATTGCGCAAGCTACCAAGTCTTTGGTGATCGAGCTTGTCAATCAGATTTTTGAACTGGGCCATGTCATTTTTTTCAAGGGCAATAAAAAGCTTTTGAGCTCGTAGGTCATGCAGCTGCATATTTTGTCCCTGAACGGCCCCTGTTAGTTTTGTTGCAAAATCCTCTCCTTGTTGCGTGATATAGTCATTCACGCTTTCACCTTGCTGGTTGGTAATGCCAGCTAGAGGAGCTCCATCGTTAGCGGCACGTAGTAATAAAAAAGCTTCTATATTCTGATTTTTGACGGCTTGGTGTGTGATTGTTTGGCCATCCTTATTTTGAAGCTTTGCAACGTTTGCTGGATCGAATCCTTTAATGAGCTCAGAAAATGCGGTCATATCATTTTGGTCCAGAGCCTCAAAGAGAGGCTGAGAGGGCGTGCATTTTTCATCCACTCTGATGTTCGGGCGATGAGAGGTGTTGATTGAGCAGCCTCTTTGGGACTGCTCTGAGCACGAGGCTTTGCTGCTTTGTTGACAGCTATATTCTCTTTTTCTGTAGATGGTATTTGCTGAGCCGTCGTGGACGGTAAATCTGTGATCCCTTTTGGCATTTTTCTCTCCCAAAAATGCATTGATAAGATCATTATATCATAAAATTTTATGAAAAATTTATTTTACGGATATGGGAGGAGAGAAAAGGGTTTAGTGAACCATGAGTAAGGTTGCAAGGCCAAGGAAGAGGAAAAATCCGAGGACATCTGTGGTTGTTGTTAAGATCGGTGCTGCAGTCACCGCAGGATCTATTTTAAGGCGAGCTAAGATGAGTGGAATCATGATGCCTGCAAGGCCTGCCCAGAGAAGGTTAAGGCCAATGGCAGTTGCGAGAATGCCACCAACTAAGAAATTATGGAACCAGAGTGTTGCAAGCGATCCTGCAATGGTTGCAAAAACGAGACCATTAATGAGCGCGATGGTCAGTTCTTTGAGGATGATTTTTTTCACATTATTGGGCCGAATGTCTCTTGTGGCAATCGCTCTGACTGTCACTGTTACAACCTGGATTCCCGCATTACCACCCATGGATGTCACAATGGGCATCAATACAGCCAAGATGACGGCTTCATTGATTGTGCCTTTGAAATGATTGATCACGATCGATGATAGGATGGTATTTGCAAGAAGGAGCAATAGCCAGCGAATGCGATTGAATGCTGTTAGAAAAGTATTGGCGTGAAAGTCAACAGAACCCATACCAACGGCACTTAGGAAATCTTCCTCTGCTTCTTCATCGATAACATCGACGATGTCATCAACGGTGATCACTCCGATGAGTCTTTCAGCATCATCTACAACAGGAGCAGAGATCAAATTATAGTGACGGAAAAGGTATGCAACATCCTCTTGATCCTCATCAAAACGGATCTTGTGGACATCGGGCATAATTAAATCGCGCAGGATAACTTTATTATGTGATTTTAAAAGATGGCTGATGGGGATATAGCCTAAAATTTTATGAGACGGATCAATGATAAAGACACTGTAGAAGTCCTCAGGAAGTGTGTCATCTTTTCGGATATAAGCGAATAATTCTTCAATAGTCCAAAATTCAGGAGCTGCAACAAATTCACGTTGCATTAAGCGTCCCGCGCTGTCCTCTGGGAAAGTCAATCCTTCTTCAACAACCTGCCGAGATGCCATAGGAAGATAGCTAATAATCTCTTCTTTTGCAGATTCATTTAAATCTTCAACAAGTTCGATTGCATCATCTGAATCGAGTCTTGCAACTGATTCAGCAATGTCTCTTGGTGATAAGATTGCCACAAGTTGATCTTTGACCGATGGATCAAGATAGGTGAGAATCTCTGCATCAAAAGTGGGAGCCATATAGTCAGCTAAAAGCTTTCTGTTTTCGGCTGAGAGCTGAATGAACAGATCTGCAATATCGGCGCTATGAAGATCAGATAAAGCTTTTTGAAGCGCATCGTAGTCTCGATGTTCGATCCACTGATTGAATTGTGTTAAAAGAGCAACAGTAATAGCAGTCCCTGTCAAAGAATCAGTCTTTGATTTAGTGTCGTTGTTTGATGATTGGTGGGACTTACGAATCACAGATATTGCTCACATTTAAGTTTGATTTTAACAGATCATAGCAGAAAGATTCAAGATTGGCCAGAAGACATTGAGGCAAGTCTCTGTGCATCAACAACAGCAAGGGCGCTCATATTGATGATACCTCTGACTGTCACTGAAGGCGTTAAGATATGAACAGGTTTTGATACGCCTAAAAGCATCGGACCGATTGAGAGAGAATTATCGATACTTTTCATGAGATTGTAACAGATATTCGCTGCAGATAAGTTTGGCATGATCAGCAAATTTGCACGACCTGTCAATGTAGAATTTGGAAAGATATGGCTGCGAATATCAGGATCGAGGGCTGCATCTGCGTGCATTTCACCATCAATCTCAAGATCAGGAGCTCTGTCACGGATTTTGCGGAGAGCTTGTCTCATTTTTTCAGCATCACTATCATCATGTGTCCCGAAGCTTGAATGTGATAAGAGAGCAACTTTTGGCGTGATGCCAAAGCGACAAACTTCATCAGCCGCAAGACAAGTCATTTCAACAATATCATCGACTGTTGGATCTGGGTTTACATAAGTATCACAGATAAAATACGTGCCACTTGGCATGATAACAGCATTCATGGCAGCTGATTTTTGAATGCCAGGCGTAAGGCCTAAAATATCTACCACATTATGTAAGTAACGTTGATAGCGGCCTATGGAATTTGCAATCATGGCATCAGCTTCACCTCGATGAACCATGAGGGCTGCGATAACAGATGTATTTGTTCTGACAGCTTTTTTGGCCATTTCAGGAGAGACACCTTTGCGTTCCATAACATGCTGATAATCACGCCAATAGAGTGGATAACGTGGATCATCTTCAGGATCACAAAGTTCAAAATGAACATTTTGCTCGAGACGAAGATTGAGACGCTTGATGCGCGTATCAACAACTGATTTACGTCCAATTAGAATGGGTTTTGCTAAATGATCATCAACAAGGACTTGAACAGCACGAAGAACGCGTTCATCCTCACCTTCGGAAAAGACAAGGCGTTTTGGATCATTACGGGCGCTTGCAAAAATAGGTCGCATGACGAGGCTAGAGCGAAACACAAATTCAATCAATTTATTTTCATAGGCCTTAAAGTCATCGATTTTTTTTGTGGCGACGCCTGAATCGATTGCTGCTTTCGCAACGGCAGGGGCAATTTTAGAAATGAGTCTTGGATCAAAAGGTTTAGGAATGAGATAATCTGCTCCAAAGGCTAAAGAATCATTCCCATAAGCACGTGCAACGATATCAGATGTTTCTGCTTTGGCAAGATCAGAGAGCGCTTTGACACAAGCAATTTTCATCTCTTCATTGATTGTTGTTGCGCCGACATCTAAAGCCCCTCTGAAGATGAAAGGAAAGCAGAGAACATTATTTACCTGGTTCGGGAAATCAGTGCGTCCTGTTGCAATAATGGCATCAGGGCGTACTTTTTTGGCTTCATCTGGATGAATTTCGGGTGTTGGATTTGCGAGCGCGAAAATGATAGGCTTATCTGTCATTTTTTTGATCATGTCTGGTTTTAAAACACCGCCAGCAGAGAGACCTAGGAAGATATCGGCGCCATCAAGAACTTCAGCAAGAGACCTTGCTTTTGTTTCTTGCGCATATTGTTCTTTGATCGGATCCATCAATTTGGTGCGTCCTTTATAAACAACACCTTCAATGTCGGTTACAAAAATATTTTCAATCGGCAGGCCTATTTTGACCAAAAGACCAAGGCAAGAGAGAGCTGCTGCTCCTGCGCCAGAGGTCACAAGTTTCACTTTATCAATTTTTTTACCTGCAACTTCAAGAGCATTTTTCATCGCGGCTGCGACAATAATGGCTGTACCGTGCTGATCATCATGGAAGACAGGAATTTTGAGCCTTTCCCTGAGTTTTTCTTCAACAATGAAACACTCGGGTGCTTTGATATCTTCCAGATTAATTCCGCCGAAAGTTGGTTCAAGAGACGCAATAATCTCGACGAGTTTATATGGGTCTTCTTCCTTGATTTCAATATCGAACACATTGATGCCAGAGAAAGATTTGAACAAAACGCCTTTGCCTTCCATGACTGGTTTTGAGGCGAGAGGACCAATATTGCCAAGTCCAAGAACGGCGGTCCCATTTGTGATAACGCCAACCAAATTGCCGCGTGCTGTATATTCCGATGCTTGACTTGGATCGGCTGCAATTTCTTCACAAGCATAGGCAACGCCTGGTGAATAGGCAAGCGAGAGATCATGCTGATTTGCAAGTGGTTTTGTTGCAATCACTTCAATTTTGCCCGCTGGCGCTGAGCGGTGATAATCAAGAGCTTCTTGTTTAAAATCTTGTGGCATGGTTGAACCTATATAACGATTTGATATATGAAATAGAATGCGTGAATTAGATGAAAAAGGTCTTAAAAATTATCCTGAAGCCAGCGTCCAAATTTTTTGAAGACGCTTTGTGATTGATCTTTTGTGAGTTGAAATTGGGCAAAATCTTGTACGTCTTTGTTCATGTAGAGTAAAATACCTGTTGCGCAAGCAAATGAAGGATTGTTGCCATAATGAGATAGACCTTGAAGAGGAAAGGGTGTTCCGAGGCGTAATTGTCCAGGAAAGAATTTCTCAGCAAGTTCAGTAATGCCCGGGAGCTGACTTGCGCCCCCAGTGAGAACAATGCGGTTACCCGTTAAATGGTGATAGTTTGACTGGTAAATGGCATCGCTCACCATTTCAAAAATTTCTTCCATACGAGCGCGGATAATCTGATGCAGAAGATTTTTTGGTAATGCACGTGTGATTGCTTTGACTTGCTCGCCGATTAAAGGCACATCAATGAAATCATCATCTCCTGATACATGTAGTGCGTGTCCGTAGAGAATTTTTAAGCGCTCAGCATCAAAGAGTGACGTATTTAAGCCGCGTGCGATATCATTGGTGATGTCTTGGCCGCCGAGTGGAACGGTGACCGAATACAAAGGACGATTTTGGTAGAATAGGATGATAGAGGTTGTTTCAGCGCCCATATCGATGAGGGTTGTCCCAATTTGCATTTCATCATCCTGAAGGCAGGAAAAACCAGAAGCGACAGAAGATTTGATAAAGCCTTGAGGGTCAATATGACAATTGTTCAAGCAGTTCTGAATATTTTTTAAAAGAGATTGCCTTGCTGTGAGGGTGTAGAACTCAATATCAAGCTTTTCGCCAATCATGCCGCGAGGATCGACCACACGTATATGACCATCGAGCGTATATTGAATTGGTTGAGAGTGAATAAGGATTTCTCCTTTTTCGGGCAATTGAATCTGGATTTCTTTTGCAATCGCTGACAGATCATCAGAGTGAATAGGTTGGTTAGGTAGATCTGTTTCGATAATGACGTTTTGAGAGCGATCTGCATTGCCGCCAAGTCCGACATAGACTGAACTGAGCACTTCATCAGCCATTTTTTCGGCGGCTTGAATGGCTTGTCCTATAACATAAGATGCTTTTTGAAGATCAGCAATTTGTCCGCGATGGATACCTGCAGAGGCATTATGGCCAATGCCAATGACTTTTAGGCCATTCGTTTCGGTTGGCTTGGCAATAATACAAGCTATTTTCTGTGAGCCAATATCGAGAGCAGCTAAAAGGTTTTGTCCCGAATTTTTATGATAAATTTTTTGGAAGATTGCCATGGGTTGAAAAGGGTTTAAAATGATGTTTGAGATGAAAGTCCTCATAAAGGATTTTCATATTCTTTTATCTTTATCAGATTTTGGAACAAAAAGGGTGTTTTTTTCGATGCGAAGGATAATTTTATTTGGTTGCCTTAAATCAATTGTTTCAATGTTTCGGTTAAATAAGTCTTTTGATTGGTCTAATCTTTCAATAAGAGCAAGGTGTTTCCCTGAATCTTTCTCAGGGAGTTTGATTTCAATACCGTTTCCCAGATAAATGTTCCAACGTCTATTTCCAATCCAAGAAGCTGAAACAACCTTGTTTAATAATTCAGGAAAATGGCTTAGATCATTCAGTAAGAGGTCCGCATGTGTTGGTGCATCTTTCCCTGCAAAGATGATAAGATTTGACCATTCAGTTAAGTTTGTTTCTTGCAGTGTATTTCCTTCAGCATCGATGATAAAGAGCTTGTGATCAGATTGCCATTTGGCACGAGGCATTCTTTCTTGGAGTTTAATGACAAGTTCATGAGGAAATTTCTTTTGTATGATGCTTTTTCGGACCCATGGGAGGCTTTCGAGTTTCTCATTAATTTTTTGTGCGGAGAGTGTTAAAAGGTTTAGATCCTCATCTTTGAGTTGATTTTGAATGTCTTCTAAAGGGGTGAATTCACGATTTAAGATTGTCATTTTATGTGTTTCAAAGTGAGGCACAATATGTGTTTCATAAATATTGAGCGTCTCATTTTCTAGCGTATTTTCAAAAGATGACCACATGTGTTTGGCTGAATCTCTGTATAAAAAGAGAGCAGTTGCGCAAAGGCTGATGATAAAGGTCAATAGAAGAAGACAGGTCTTTATCCAGTTTGTTTTTTTGATCCCTGACGGGTTATTTATTTTTATTCTTGTCATGGTCGTTTTAAGGAACCTCTGATTTTAAAAAGTCACGAATGTAAATTGCTGACTTAAGCTAACACAGTGCATTTTAAGTCAAAAGTAACTTTTTATCTATAGTGTAAAGAAAGCATAGCATAACTTTTTTTAATCGCTCTATCAAGACATAATGCGTGATACATAAGGACAGTCCGATGGATGATTTGTTGAACGAGTTTTTAACTGAAACAAATGAGGGTTTAGCTCTATTAGATACCGAAATTGTACGCTTTGAACAGAATCCAAATGACCCTGAGCTATTGGGTAATATTTTTAGAATTATGCATACAATAAAAGGAACCTGCGGGTTTCTAGGGCTTCCTCGTTTAGAGGCTGTTGCTCATGCTTCAGAGAATATATTGGGAAAGTTTCGTGATGGTCAGATTCCGGTAACAGCAGCAGCTGTTACATTGATTTTAGAATCAATAGATAAGATTAAACATATCCTTGAAGTGATAGAGCAAACTGAGCAAGAACCAGAAATAGATAATTCACAATTTATCGCTCAATTAAATGCGATGGCTAAAAGTGAAGATGGTCAAGCTCCTTCATCGGATATGCAAAATATAACAAAAGCGAAACAAAAGCTTAGATTAACAGCTGAAGACATTCAAGAAAGAGTGCGTACAACAGGACAAGAGCCTTCATTAGAAGAGCTTGATGCTATGTTTGAAAATAAAGCGGAGTCTGAAGAAGATGAAGACGAGGCCATTCAGATGCAACAAGATGATGCTTTTGTTGGTCATGTAAATGAAAAACCAGGAATTGAAGCGATACAAGAGGCTTTTGCACAGCAAAATGCACAAAAGGTTGTTTCTCAGGCTGTATCTTCTTTAGGGAATAATGAAGAGCGTTTTGAAAAAGGTGGTGTGCAGCAGACGATCCGGGTTAATGTTGAACATCTAGAAAATTTGATGACTGTTGTGAGTGAATTGGTTCTCACAAGAAATCAGTTATTACAAATTTTGCGAGATCAGGGAGATACTCGCTTTTCAGCGCCATTACAAAGATTGAATCATGTTACAGCCGAATTACAAGAAGGCGTTATGAAAACCAGAATGCAACCGATTGGAAATGCTTGGGCAAAATTGCCGCGAATCGTTCGGGATTTGTCGGTTGATTTGAAAAAGAAAATTGACTTGAAAATGCTCGGTGCAGAAACAGAACTTGATCGTCAAGTTCTTGAGCTCATCAAAGATCCATTAACCCATATGGTTCGGAACTCTGGAGATCATGGAATTGAAACGCCAGAGGAACGTCGTAAGGTTGGTAAAAACGAAACAGGTCAGATTATTTTAAATGCCTACCATGAGGGCGGGCATATTATGATTGAAATTAAAGATGATGGTCGGGGGCTTAATATTGAGCGAATTAAGCAAAAGGCTCTAGAGAATAATCTTGCAACGGCTGACGAAATTGCAGGAATGTCAGATCAACAAATTTATCAATTTATATTCAAAGCAGGGTTTTCAACAGCTGCTGTTGTTACAAATATATCAGGTCGTGGTGTTGGAATGGACGTGGTGCGCAGTAACATCGAAAAAATTGGTGGAACAATTGAACTTCGCTCTACGCCAGGCAAAGGATCCGGATTTTTCATTAAGATCCCACTGACGCTTGCAATTGTTTCTGCTTTGATTGTTGAAGCTGGGAAAGAGAAATTTGCTGTCCCTCAAATTAGCGTTTTAGAACTTGTTCGTGCATCGAAAAATTCAGAGCACCGCATTGAAAGAATTAATGATGTTCCGGTTTTACGTTTGAGAAACAGGCTCTTGCCTCTTGTGTCTTTAAGAAATCTGTTGCAGTTGAATGAGGAGAGCAATCAGCAAGAACAATATAATGATAGATCAATTTTTGAAGATGCTTTTATCATTGTGACTAAGGTTGGTTCAAATAGTTTTGGTATTATTGTTGATCGTGTTTATGACACAGAAGAGATTGTTGTGAAGCCAGTGTCTCCAATTTTGCGCGATATTGATATGTTCTCAGGCAACACAATTCTTGGAGACGGGAGCGTTATCATGATTCTTGACCCAAATGGTATTGCTGCCGCAATTGGAACGTGTGATACAAGTCACGACTCAGCTGTTGCTGAAGATGAAAAACAAGATGCGAGTGAAAATCACAAAATTGCAATTCTGCTTTTTAAAGGAAATGACCAGGTACCTAAAGCTGTCCCACTTGCTTTAATAGCAAGATTAGAAGATGTTCTTGTCAATAAAATTGAAACGTCAAATGGGAAATTGGTTGTGCAGTACAGAGGACATTTAATGCCTTTAGTCAAGATAAGAGAAGATCTAGATCTGACATCTCGATCGCATTTTCCTGTTTTGGTTTTTTCAGAAAATCAAAGAAATATGGGGCTGATTGTAGAAGATATTCTCGATATTGTTGATGAAGAATTACAGATTGAGCTCACAGATCGCAAACCGGGCATTATGGGTAGTTGCATTATAAGTGGAAAAGCAACCGATGTTTTGGATACGAGTTATTATTTGCTTCAATCATATCCAGATTGGTTTGGGTCAGAGAATCAAGAAATGGACGCAGAAGCTGGTAAAAAAATATTGCTTGTTGATGATAGTCGGTTTTATCAAAATTTGATTGGTCCTGTTCTAAATCTTGCTGGATTTAAGGTTGTGACAGTTGATAGCCCTACAAAAGCTTTAGATTTATGTGAGCGAGGATATCAGTTTGATGTTATCGTGAGTGACATTGAGATGCCTGGTATGAATGGGTTTGAATTTGCAGAAGCAGTCAAAAATGAAAAAAATTGGGCTGATACACCCGTTATCGCCTTGTCTTCACATTCTTCACCAAAAGATTTGGCTAAAGGCCGGAAGGTTGGTTTTTCTGATTATGTTGCAAAAAATGACAGTGAAGCTTTGTTAAAAAGTTTGACCTCAATTATGTTTCAAGTAAAGGAGGCGGTATGACAAATCATAGATTGCTGCAGACAAGTTATGATGACGAAAGTGCAATTCATCGCTCTTCAGAAGTGTTTGTGACTCTCAAAATTGACAATCAGTTGTTCGGAATTCCTATATTGCAAGTTCAAGATGTTTTATCGGAGCAAAAAATAACAAAGATTCCCCTTGCTCCTAAAGAAATAGCTGGCGCTTTGAATCTTAGAGGAAGAATTGTAACAGCAATTGATGTGAGAACAAGACTTAATTTACCAAAGCGTGAGGCTGGTGAGAACAAGAAATCGATGAGTGTGGTGATTGATTATAATGGTGAGCTCTATAGTTTAATTGTTGATACAGTTGGGGAAGTCTTGAATCTTTATGAAGATGATCATGAGAAAAATCCATCAACCTTAGATCCTGTATGGGCGAGTGTGGCGCATAGTGTTTATCGATTAAATGATCAATTGTTGGTTGTTCTTGATGTGAGGAAAATGCTGAATCTTGATAAGGCATCCCAGATTGAGTGATAAAATAATATAAAGTATACAATTCGGAAATATAATTCAGAGTATAATAAGAATAATATTTGAAATGAAAGGATAAAAAATGAAATCTTGTTTGGTCGTTGATGATAGCAAAGTGGTTCGAAAAGTTGCCAGGAGAATTCTTGAAGAACTCTCATTTGAATGTTCAGAGGCAGAAGATGGCGAAGAAGCTTTAGCACAGTGCAAGCAAAAAATGCCTGATGCGATTTTGCTTGATTGGAATATGCCAAAAATGTCAGGAATTGAGTTCTTAGAGAAGCTAAGAGGACTTGAGAATGGTGCAGATCCTAAAGTTATTTTCTGTACAACAGAGAATGACTTTTCTTTCATTCAAAAAGCTTTGAGTGCCGGTGCGAATGAATATATCATGAAGCCCTTTGATAGTGAAATCATAGAAAATAAGTTCGCTCAAGTTGGACTTGTGTGAGGAAGGTCTGGTAATGATTAGCCTGAATCAGCAAGCGCCAGATATAAAAGAAAAAAAGTCAAGCCTCGCGTATAAGGTTATGGTGGTTGACGATAGTGCTTTGCTGGTTGGCCTTATTAAAAAGAAATTGGTTGCAGATCCTTTGATTGATATCGTGGCAACGGCATCAAATGGAGAGTCTGCGATTCGTCGGCTAACTGAATTTCCTGATATTGAAATTGTTATTTTAGATATTGAAATGCCAATCCTTGATGGGATAAGTGCTATTCCAAGATTGCTAGAGAAGAAGCCCGATCTTAAAATTATTATGTCGTCTACTTTGACAAAGAGGAATGCTGAAATTTCTCTGAGTGCTTTAAAAGCGGGAGCATCAGATTACATTGCAAAGCCTCAAACACGAGAAGATGGGCAGCAGGATGATTCATTTTTTAGGGACCTTATCTATAAAGTCAAGACATTTGGGGCTCAATATAGGCGGTCTCAAAACCTTCCTCTTCCAGAGTCAGAAGAGGTGAAAAAATCAGGGATAGATTCCACGATTCCGAAGAACGTTTATTCTCTCGGTAAATCTATTGAGCCAATTATATTGCGAAAAATGCCGACAGTTTTTTTTCCAAAAGTTGTATCCATCGGGAGTTCAACAGGTGGACCACAAGCTTTGATGACAATTTTGCCTCATCTAAAAGGTATTGGTATGCCAATTGTTATTACGCAGCATATGCCGTCAACATTTACAATGATTCTCGCAGAACATATTTGTAAAAATATAGGATTAGAGTGCAAAGAGGCTCAAGAAGGAGATCTTGTTGAAGCAGGTAAAGTCTATCTTGCTCCGGGAGATTATCACATGGGCTTTAAGAAAACAGCCTCAGGGCAATTTCAAGTCGCATTGAGCAATGGTCCTCAGATTAATTATTGCAGGCCTGCGGTTGATTATATGTTACAAAGTTTGAGAGAGTGTGTTGAGCCTAAATCTATTATGACAATTATTTTAACCGGAATGGGTCAGGACGGTATGCTTGAATCTAAAGCTATTGCAGATCAAGGTGGAATTGTCATCGCACAAGATGAAAAAACGAGTGTTGTATGGGGAATGCCGGGGGCAGTTGCTGCTATTGGTGCTTGTCATGCAATTGAACCTTTGGAAAACATAGGCAAAGTTGCCAGAAAATTGATTGGATGATCTTAAATGGTAAGGAAAATATAAGATGCATATAGATGATTTTAACCTCTTCGCAGATTTATTGAAGCAACGGTCAGGTCTATTGCTCACAACAGATAAATCATATCTGCTGGAATCACGGCTTACGCCTGTTGCCCGGAAATGGAATCTGAAAGGGCTAGAAGATTTGGCTCTGAAGGTTAGAAATAATGATTTAGGTGTGATTAATGATATCGTTGAGGGAATGACAACCAATGAATCAACTTTCTTTAGAGATACAAAACCATTTGAGCAATTTAAAACGATTCTATTGCCGCAATATATGAAATCACGCAGTGCTCAAAAGAAAATTAGAATTTGGTGTGCAGCTTGTTCTTCTGGTCAAGAACCATATTCTTTAGCCATGATTCTAGATGAAATGAAAAGCACGCTTATGGGTTGGAAAGTTGATATTATCGCAACTGATCTATCCAAAGAAATGATTGAAAAAGCAAAGGAAGGTATGTATACCCAATTTGAAGTTCAAAGAGGCCTGCCAATTACTCATTTGGTCAAATATTTTGAGCAAAAAGGAGATAGATGGCAAATCAAACCAGAGCTCCGTCAGATGGTACAGTATAATACTTTTAATTTGCTAAATGACTATGGTTCATTGGGAAATTTCGATATTATATTTTGTCGTAATGTGTTGATTTATTTTGATGCTGCCTTGAAAAAAACAATCTTAAATAAAGCCTTCAAGATAATGCCGCCTGATGGCACTCTTTATCTAGGAGGTGCTGAAACAGTCATAGGTGTGACTTCTGAATTTAAGCCTGTTGAAGGACATCGTGGTATGTATGTAAAAGCAGAAAGTGTCGTGAGCCTTCAAAAAAGTGCTTAATTAACTGGCTTATGAACTTTTTAAATGAAAGATAAATGATTATGAATCAGGCGCAATCCCAACAAACACCATTCTTACAAAAAATTCCTCTCCATTATTTTCACTTAGATCACGGAGCGAAAATGCTTTCTTTTGGTGGATTTGAAATGCCTCTTCACTATGAGGATGGTATTGTTAAAGAGCACCAGCATGTTCGTGAAAAAGTTGGATTATTTGATGTGTCACATATGGGGCAAGCTTTGGTGCTTCCTGCAGCTGATGTGGAAGATGAAACAGCTCATATCACTGCATTTGATAGACTTGTTCCCACAGATATTATCAATATGGAAATTGGGAAATCAAAGTATAGTGCTTTGCTGAATGAGCATGGTGGAATCGTAGATGATCTTATTATTACCAAGATAAATGATATGTTGGGTCTAGAGCTTTTGTATATTGTTGTGAACGCTTCACAAAAGAATGTCGATTTTATGTTGATTGAAGAAGCGCTTGGTGAGAATGGACAGCTTGAGATATTGCATAATCGTTGCCTTTTTGCGCTGCAAGGTCCCCTTGCAGAACGGGTGATGAAGGCCGTTTTACCAGAAGCAGCAGAACTGGCCTTTATGGCAGGATCAGGATTTGACCTGAATGGTGTTGAAGTATTTATTACGCGGACGGGTTATACAGGTGAAGACGGTTTTGAAATATCTGTTGCAGAGCCTTATGGGCAAGAGATTATGGAACTCTTTCTTGATGAAAAAGATGTAAAATTGATAGGTCTTGGCGCAAGAGATAGTTTGCGTTTAGAAGCCGCATTGCCGCTCTATGGTCAAGATATGGACGAAGAGATGAATCCATATGAGGCCAATATTTCATTTATCGTGAATCAAAAAAAATGTGCAGCGCGTGCTTTTACAGGTTGGAAGGCATTAGAGAACAAAAATTGTGAATATAAAAGAATTGGTTTTGTTTTAGATGGACGCTTGCCAGCAAGAACCGGCGCTATTATTTACAACGACAAGAAAGAAAAAATAGGCCTTGTGACAAGTGGTACCTTTAGTCCAACACTGCAAAAGCCAATTGCAATGGGATATGTTGATGTTGCTTCGATTCCAAAAAATAATACAGTCCTTATTGAAGTGCGAGAGAAAATGCTTCATGCTGATATTGTTGAAATGCCTTTCGTAAGTCATAAATATAAGAAGCAAAAATTCAACTGATTGAATCAATTAGGATAAGAAAATGAAAAAATTTAGTAAAGACCATGAATGGATTATGGTTGAAGACAATCAGATTGCCAAGATTGGAATCACAGATTATGCCCAAAAGCAGCTGGGAGACATTGTTTTTGTTGACTTGCCTGCTTTAGGGAAAATAGTCTCAAAAGGATCAGAGGCAGCAGTGGTTGAATCTGTGAAAGCGGCAAGTGAGGTTTACGCGCCAATAGATGGAGAAATTATTCTTGTGAATGATAAGCTCACTGGCGATCCCGCACTCGTGAACAATAAAGCTGAATCTGATGGATGGTTTTTTAAACTTAAAATGACAGATGCTAGTCAATTGAATGAATTGATGGATGAGCAAGCTTATAAAGCCTATTTGAAAGACCTAGCATAGATGCGTTATCTTCCTTTAAATGAAACTGATAGAACCCAGATGTGCCATAAGGTGGGCGTGAAGTCCACTGATGATTTTTTTTCATTACTGCCTAAAGTGATATCAGATCAGCATTTTTTCTCTCTTCCAGAAGGGCGAGCAGAGTGGGATGTAGAAGCTCATTTAAAGACTTTAGCATCCAAAAATTTACCGTTAAGTGAATGTCCATCCTTTGTGGGAGGCGGGCTTTACAGACATCATATTCCGGCAGCTGTTGATTATCTCATTCAGCGTGGTGAATTTATGACGGCTTACACGCCCTATCAGCCAGAAATTAGTCAAGGGACTCTACAGGTTCTTTTTGAATTTCAGACACAAGTTGCGCGCTTGACAGGAATGGAAATTGCGAATGCATCCATGTATGAAGGGGCAACAGCTGCAGCTGAAGCGGTCATGATGGCAAGACGCATCAATAAAAAAGATCATGTTTTACTTTCTGGTGGGTTGCATCCACATTACCGTGATGTGATCCAAACATATCTCTCTTTACAAAATGGTCAGGTACAGTGTGCAATTCCTGATTTTTATCATCGTGAGAATCTGCTTGATGATATTACAGAAGCAACATCTTCTGTTGTGATCCAGTGTCCCTCCTTTTTTGGTTATATAACAGATCTCGCCAAAATATCACAGAAATGTAAGGAAAAAGGAGCATTGCTTATCCTTGTTTTCACAGAGCCTCTTGCTCTGGCTTTACTGCCATCTTTTGGTGAGATGGGGGCTGATATTGTGGTGGGTGAAGGCCAAAGCTTTGGGATAGGGCTTTCATTTGGAGGGCCTGGACTAGGTCTTTTTGCTACAAAAGCTGAGTATGTCCGTCAAATGCCTGGTCGATTATGTGGGCAAACAGTTGATGCAGAAGGAAGGCGAAGTTTTGTCTTAACCCTGACTGCTCGTGAACAACATATCAGACGGGAGAAGGCAACGAGCAATATTTGTACAAATGCAGGTCTTTGTGCTCTTGCTTTTTCGATTCATATGACTCTTTTGGGAGAATCAGGCATGCAAAAACTAGCACGTTTGAATCATGCCATGACGTCTGATTTTGAAGCAGGTTTGCGTGCTCATTTGCCAAAAGTGAAAATTCTCAATCAGAGCTATTTTAATGAATTTACGATTGAGCTGCCAATCTCGGCCAAATCATTTTGTGAAGAGATGGCTAAAAGAGGTGTTTTAGCGGGCATCCCTCTTAGTCGTTTTTATCCGCAGGCTGAGGCTCAAAAGATGCTTTTGGTATCGATAACTGAGTTAACAAGCCAAGGTGACCAGCAGGCCTTTTTTGATGACGCAAAGGAGGTCTTAAAATGAGTCAGATTGTCAAAATGCAATCGAGCGAACCTCAACTCGATTTGAAGAAAGCAAATTTAGAAGAGCCTTTGATTTTTGAGCTATCGATTCCTGGATCATCAGGGATTGATTGTGAGGATAGGTCTATTACAAATCAAAAGTTTGGAGGCTTGCCGATCAGAGAAAAAATCGGATTACCTGATGTTCCTGAGCCGCTTGCTGTGCGCCATTATACAAGATTATCTCAACAAAATTATGCGATTGACTCTGTTATGTATCCTTTGGGGTCATGTACAATGAAATATAATCCAAGGCTGAATGAAAAAATGGCTCGTTTGGAAGGCTTTGCACAATTGCATCCTTTGCAGGATGATTCCCAAACGCAAGGAGCTCTTGAACTTATCCATTTGTTGCAAGAGCATTTGCTCAATCTGACAGGTCTTGGAGCTGCTGTGATGTCACCCTCTGCGGGCGCTCATGGTGAGCTTTGCGGTATGATGGCAATTAAAGCTGCTTTAAAGGCGCGCGGTGAAGAGCATAGGCTTATTGTGCTTGTTCCAGAAAGCGCTCATGGGACAAATCCTGCAACAGCAATGGCTTGTGGGTTCCAGGTGATTTCGATTAAGGCGAATGAGAAAGGGCAAGTTGATCTAGCCGATTTTAAGGAGAAGTGTAGGCTTCATGCTCAAAATTTAGCAGGCATGATGCTGACCAATCCAAATACATGCGGTATTTTTGAGCAAGATATTGTGGTAATGGCAAAAGCAATCCATGAAGCAGGCGGGTATTTTTATGGAGATGGTGCCAATTTCAATGCGATTATGGGCCGCGTACGACCAGGTGATTTGGGGATTGATGTGTTGCATCTCAATTTACATAAGACTTTTTCAACGCCGCATGGGGGGGGCGGTCCAGGTGCAGGACCTGTGTTTCTGGCTGAGTCTTTAGCTCCTTATGCCCCTTATCCACGTATTGTAAAAAAATCTGATGGATCTTTTGCTCTTATTGAACAAGATATATCAGGCAATGACAGTCCAAATAGGCTTAGGTCTTTTGTTGGTCAAATGGGTATGTTTATCCGCGCTTATACTTACATCCTATCCCTTGGAATTGATGGCATCAGGCAGGCAAGTGGTGATGCTGTTTTGAATGCCAATTATGTGAAGGCATCGCTTGCAGATCTTTATAACGCACCATTTTCTGAGGGGACAATGCATGAGGTCCTGTTTGATGATTCTCTATTTGCAGCCCAGTCAGTCACAACGCTCGATATTGCAAAAGCTTTGATTGATGAAGGTTTTCACCCGATGACGATTTATTTTCCTCTTGTTGTGAAAGGCGCAATGCTTATTGAGCCAACGGAGACAGAGAGCAAAAAAACGCTAGATGCCTTCATTACAGCTATGCGAAAAATTGCACAATTGGCTCATGATGAAGGAGCTGCCTCATTTGCACATTTGCCTCAAAGAGCTCATAGAACAAGATTGGATGAAACACGTGCTGCGCGCGAGCCTATATTGGTTGATTCAAAAGTCAGATAGGATTTATTCAATATTTTTTTAAAAAAACAAAAAAAGAACTTTACAAGTACATTCTTATTCAGTACTCTTCCTTCAATAATAATAATATATAAATGGTATTTTATTGATAAAGAAAGGATACAAAATGCTAATTTGGGGTTGGACTACTAAAAATACTGGTCAAGTTGTAACAGACTGGGTTTGTTCACATTGTCAACAAGATGGGCTTGTTATGGTGACATTTCAAAGATTCTTTACATTATTCTTTGTGCCTGCAATTCCGTTAAATAAGACTCAGGCGCTTGTCTGTTGTGCTTGTTCAACGGAGTATAATCCAAAGGCGCTAGGGATAGAGACCAAAGATATGCCTGCAGCAAAAACACCTCTTTGGGGGTTCGCTGGCCCTATCATTCTCGTGCTCTTAATCGGATTGGGCATGATTTCTGGAGCTATAGATTCAAATAAGCAAGAACAATATTTGGCTTCTCCGCAAGCAAATGATGTCGTCATTTATAAGGATATGAGTGAGAAAAACACACCGTATGTTTGCCTGAAAATTCAAGAGGTAAAAGATGGTATTGTTATTTTTAAAGAGAGTCGTTATGCCTATTCGCATCTTAAGAGTGTGAGAGAGGTGGCGTTGAAACGTAATTCTGGAGAAGCATTCTTTGAAGACGTTTTTGAGATGCCAATATCCGATTTAAAACAATTGGATGTTGTATCGATTGAGCGTTAATATATAATGGGGGTCTATTGAAAGAGAGGCCCCCTTATGAAAATTGCCACATGGAATATAAACTCAGTTCGCTTGCGTGAAGAGTTGGTTTTAAAGTATTTTCAAGATCATCAGCCGGATGTGATTTGTTTACAAGAAACAAAAACAGTGAATGATTTGTTTCCACTTGCTGCTTTTCGAGAGCTTGGATTTCATTATGCTTATTTTGAAGGAATGAAGAGCTATAATGGCGTTGCCATCTTGAGTAAGATTCCATTCGATAATCCGCAGCTATATAATCATTGTGGTAAAACAGATTGTCGGCATATCAGTGTTCAACTTTTAAAACCATTCCCAATTGAGCTCCATTGTCTTTATATTCCGGCGGGTGGTGATATTCCGGATCCAGCTTTGAATGAGAAGTTTGCACATAAATTATCATTTTTGGATGAGTTGACCAAAGATCTTTCGCCTCAATCCAGTGAAAAGAAAATGATTCTCACGGGTGATTTTAATATTGCACCTTTAGAACATGACGTTTGGTCTCATAAGCAATTGAAGAATGTTGTGTCACATACTGAGATTGAAATTGAAAGATTAAATGCTTTTATGAACCGTGGATCTTTTATTGATTCCGCAAGGCACTTTATCCCAGCTCACCAAAAAGCCTATAGTTGGTGGAGTTATAGAACGCCAGATTGGGATGCGCCAGATAGAGGGCGCCGCTTAGATCATATTTGGGTATCTCCGCATTTAAAGGAGAATCTACGAGCTTATGATTCAATCCGCGAAGCGCGTGGTTGGGAGCCAAAGCCATCAGATCATGTGCCTGTGAGCTTGACTTTATCGTTTTGATCTGACGTTTCGTATTGCTTGGTACAATTAAAAATTCATCTCAGTTCTAATCTGGGATGAATTTTTTTTCATATAAGATAGAGAGATCAATTTTTTGGTGCGGTCGAGAAGACTCGAACTTCCACAGCATTTCTACCACAGCGACCTCAACGCTGCGCGTCTACCAATTCCGCCACGACCGCATCATATAAAACGCTTTTTACAAAGCTGACTTAGACAATACACCATTTTAAAATTCTACTGCTTCGCTCGTCGCTTATGTAGGTAAACTACACCGCGCTCCTCGCTCATAGTATAATTTTATCTTGTGTATTGTCTTTATTAATAGCGGAATCGTTATTAAAGATCAAGAGGAAAAGAGGCTCAAAAATCATTGGAAATGATTTTTTTAAGTGTCTTTCTTTTTTGTCGTTTTAGGCTTTGAAGCTGTTGCTTTTTTTGTGGTCGATTTGGACTTTGCTTTGGACGGAGCCTTTTTATTTTCAACGGGTATAGACTGAACTTTGATTTTGCTTTTGATGTTCATTTCTGGTTTTGGAATGGTTTTTTTCTTGACCTCTACAATTTCCGTTTTCTTTTTAGGTGGAGAGGTTTTAGAAGGCTTTGCTTTGGATGCTGTTGCCTTTGGAGCCTTTATTTTTGCAGGCGATTTTGATGTCTTTTTCACGGGTTCTTCTGAGGTTTTGACTGAAGAAGCTATAGTCTTTTTCTCATCCTGAGGGGCATCTTTGTAGATAGTAAACCCAGGAGGAAATGCGATTTTTGCATGAGGGATATCTTGATGACTGCCGAGACTCGCACGTAATGCTTTTTCAAGAATGCTGATTTGTTTTTGGAGGCTTGCATCGATAATGCCCATATCGCTATCGATGATACAACCATCTTTTGAGACGCGCACATCAGCTTCAACTTCGATAAAATTAACGCTTGGCGCTGATGAAGCGATTTCAGCAAAATGCTTTGTGAGCGCATCTTTTATATCAGGATGCACTCGGATGGTGACATGTTTTTGATTGCGTGCGATTTGTAATGCTGTTTTGACAACGCGTTTGACGATGTCAACTTGATCAAAGTCACTTAAGATTTTGCGTAAGGCGACCAAAACAACGTCCACAATTTTGACTTCAACTGTTTCAAAATAATTGATGGTGTCTGAAATTGTATCCATCATTTTTTCTGCAATAGCATCATTTCCATTCCGGAGCCCTTCATCATATCCGCGCTTTTTTTCATCTTGATAGGCTTGTTTGGCATCAACTTCAATCATGGTCGCCTTTTCATGAGCACGTTCAATAATCTCACGTGCTGAAATATAGGCTTTATATTCAGCTGATTTGATGATTTTTTTACCGAAAGGAAGTTTTAAGCCGACAGGCTCTATGAGAAGAGGGACGCCCATGGTGGATACCTTTCTTTGATGAGTTTACGAATAAAGAGATCAATCTTTGCCTGATCCAGAGAAGCGAGATAAGAAATGCTGTCAGCGCCTCCGAGTTTAGCGAAAGAAAATTTCGGGGGCATTTTCATTTCAAGTCTTTTACGCACAGCCTCAGATTCATTTTGAAACCAGTGATAAAGAAGATCTACACCTGTTTTTTCAACAATTGTAGACAGGGATTGATCAAGGGTAGGCTTTTGTGTGTATGAGTCTTGTGAGATTATCCAATTCATCATAAAAGGAAGACGTTTAAGACAGAAAGCATAAAGATCTTCTCCGACCGTATCTTTGATAAGCCTAATGTCTTTTCCGAGGATGATTTTATGAATCCAATGAGCATGAAGGGCGATCCCAATATATGAGATCAGATTGAGAATATAATCCCCTGGCAAAAGACAAAAGCGGCTCTGGAAGCTTGTTAGTTGCTCAATAAAGCTTTGATCTGCTTCAAAGTGCTTGAGGACAATATCATTTAAAGTCCCTTGCCCTCTTTTGGATTTCTTTAAAGCTTGGAATGTCTCATCGGATAAGTTATTGAGCTCAGGTATTTCTTGTTTCCAGCCTGTATCAAGATAATCAAATGGAGCAAAGTTTAATCCATAGAGGATAGCGAAATTCGGATTCTTCGACTTTAAGAAGGTGATGATTGCGCTATTTGCATTACTGTTTTGGATCATAGAAGTCATCTTCTGTATTATTGACCGTTTTTTTGCGCGTTGCTTGTAAGAAAATAAACAAGAGTGCGCCGACAACTAACAGTGTTGCAATCAGGGTGCTCATGATGTTTTTAATATCTCCAAAATGCATACCCATCGATTTTGAAGAGGTTGGCTGGTAGCTTTCAGCTGATTTACCATATTTAACATCAAGCGCAGGGAAAAGAACAACAGTCACTTTTTCATAAGTAAGTCCTTCAACTGAGTTTGCGACAAGGAGCTTAATTTGTGGGATTTGTGAATCTAATTCATAAGCGCGGTTGTACTTGATGAGTACTGATGCGGATGAAGGTTCTGTCGTTTGAGAGCTGACATTTGTGTCTGGGATTACCACGTTGACTCTGGCAACAACAACACCATCAATTTGTGAAATTGTTTCCGCTAATTGCTGTGACACACCATAAATGAAGCGAACTTTTTCTTCTGTTGGTGAAGAGATGAGGCCTTGCTTTGCGAAGAGAGTACCAAGGTCAGAATAGACTTGCTTTGGAAAGCCCTGTGATTGCAGAATGTCGAGAGCTTGAGCAATCTGACTGCTCTGGACCATCAGGTTTTTCATCGGAGATTTACTTCCGTCAACCTTGGTCGCTGAAATACCATTTTCAAGAAGCAAAACAAGCATTTCATTAGCATCATTCTCTGAAATATCTGTGTAAAGAACTACATTACAGCCTCCTAATAAAAGGAAGAGGCCAAAGAATGGTAGTTTTAGATAAGATTTCAAAGATTTCATGATTCTGGTTCCGAAGTGTTATGGTCGTGTTTGTACTCTATTATAGGGTTCAGCTGTTATAGAAACAATGATTTTATGAGTCTGCTCCTAGGCTACTGAGCCGCTAAGAATTGTTTGAGTGTTGCAATAATGCTGGCTTCTGTATTTGCAAAAATGGTTGTATAAACATTCATTGTTGCAATTGTCATTTGGCTTTGTATGACATCTTGTTGTGTAAATTGTCCCATTTCTTTTGAAGAAGTCGTATTTACAACAGAGGCCATTTCTTTATAGCTTTGTCTGAATTCTGAAAGTGAGTTGGCAAAGGCTTGAATCGGTTCAGGTAAGGTGGAGGCTTGTGCGCTCTCTGTTGGCAGAGGTTGTCCGGTTTGAAAAGATTGAATTGCAGCGCTACTCGGTGCCTTTTCTGGCGAATAGGCAGTTTTTTCATAGTCATTTTGGCGTTTGTGTGCTTTTGATGAGGCTTCTTCATTAAATGAAGCCTGTTGTGCTTTTGCTTGATTGGATTCAAAATTTAAAGCAGCTTGTTTTATGTTTTGAAAAATTTGTAATTCTTGTGGATTAAGCTGTATTTTGCCTTGAGCATTTTGATCGGCTAGCGATGTTGCGGTTGTCAGATGCTGATCAAATTTTGCTTGTAAATTTGGATTGATGTTTTGTATAGGTACGGAAGGTGCAAGGTCTGGCTGAAAAGCCTTTATTAAAGCAGGATCTATAATTTGTGCGGGCATGAGATAAGTCCTTTTTTCTTTATTATGATTTTTAAAGATTAAAAAATTCTATAAATTCTTAGAATTATCCCCGGCCAGGTAATTTTTAGCAATCATAACCCATTCTGGATTCTGTGATCTTACCATGATCTGTTCAAAAATTGTCTTTGCTTCATCTTTTTTTGCCTCAAAGTCGAGAGAAAAGGCAATCATGGCATCAATCTCATCTTCATGTTCCGGATGCTCTGCTTTCTTTTTCGCAAGTAATTGTTGCGCTTCTTGAGATTTTCCGGTTAGCATCAGAGTCATGGCGATCCCTATATCAGGGTATACAGAATCAGGTCTGACAGCGCGCATGCCCTCAAAAATCCGAAGAGCCGTTGCTACGTCGCCCTCTTCGGCAGCATAGAAGCCAATTTCATGAATTTTTCTTATAATTTCTGAAGGTATATCCATCTTTTTATCCTTTTTTAATAGGATAAAGGTAAATTGTTCATATGACAAGTTAGAATTATGCATCCGTCAAATATAAATGTATAATTTTCATAAAATATGATATACTAGCTTAAAGTGATATTGGTTCAGATCGATGGAGAAATCAGATGGTTGAGAGTTCGGGTCCAGTCACCCCTTCAGTAAATGTTCAGCCTGTTGCACAAACAGTCTCCAGTCAAGGTTCATCCGGAATGGAGCTTTTGGCGATCAAGGCCTCCTTTTCTTCTGGGGGCGAATTGTCAGGCCTTTTGACAACAGATCAACTGAATGCTTTGAGTGCTGAGTTGGATGCGTTAAATCAGGTCATTCAGAGTTCACCAATTCCAGACGTGGTCTTATCCGCTGCTTTGTCTCAGATCTATACTGAGGTTGAATCTTTAACAGTTAGTTCACCAAAGAGTGATGTGACAACAGTTTTAACTCAGACGCAGGCTTTGAGTAATTTTGAGACAACATTTGCATCTTTTACATCGAATCCAACACCAACGTCATTTGACGCATTGCTCGAGGCTGTCTCGAATTTTCCGCAAAACATGAGTCAAACAACATCATATCAGCAAATCGCAACGGCTTTTGCAACGCTATCACCGGATTTGCAAACATCCATGATGCAAGATATTACGAAAAAGTTTCAGTCAAATATTACAACTGAAGCCAAAAAATATGGTGGCTTTTTACTTTCAGGATTTGGAGGTTCTCTTGTCGCAGAAACGGGCAATAATATGCTCTCATATTTGCTCATGAAATTTAATGTCACTATGTCAAATTCAACGACAGTTGCGAGTTTGAAACAGGCGATTCAACAATATTCTGGACTCTCTTTAAGTGATGATCAAGTTGAGGATTATTTAAATAATACGTTGTTCCAAAACAATCTTGCAGCCTATGAACAAAATCCGAGCGTTACAACATTCATAGCAGCCTATAATTCATACCTAAGCTTGTCAGCAGAAGATCAACAAGCGGTTGGAAATACTTTTTATGCAGCTGTCTCTGGATCTAGTCAAGATACGCGGTATCGCGCTGCAGAAATGAGTTTGATTGCTTTTCATATCAATCCAACTCTTAGCAATTTTGAGGGGCTGATTTATTCAGATGGAGGTTTGTTTCAAGAGCCCGATGATATATCTTTATCCCAAGTTATTTTTACGGCGTTTTATCGTCTTCCTCTCAGCCAGCAAACATCTTTGATGGATAGTATTGTTTCTGATACATCAAAGACGCCCACAGTGAAACTCCAGGAGTTTGGTGCCTTTTTAGGGTCAAGCATATCGAATCAAACCATTGAACAGGCTTATTTGCAAATCATATACAGTGCAGCGCCTAATTTTGAAATTAAGTTTACAGATGTAAATATCAATTCAGCAACATCGCTTTCTGAGCTCCAAACAGCCTTGAATAAAATGCTCACAACGTTGAATTTGGCGCCTCTAACAGATACACAATTTAGCGATTTTACAAGCTATATTGTGACTCAAAACTACAATGCAGCAGCTGCTGCATTTAACAGTAAACCCTCTTTGAATTCATTTGTCGCTTTAGCAACGGCGATAAGTGATTTGCCAGCATCACAACAAGCAGGTTTTTATCAAGGCGTCGCAGATCAATTGTCAGCTTTAGGGCAAGCTAAACCTCCAACTGCTTTTAAATCAATTATGGATGGCTTGAACGCGCAAAAAGCAACATCTACTTTATTAAATACAACAAAAGCTGCTATTAAAAGCATTATTCAATTTGCAAAAGTCAATAAGACTGAAGGAGCCTTTGCGTCAAATCCAAGTCAAGAAACCTTGACGGATGCTTTGACAGCGATCTCTAAGTTGCCTGCTGCAGATCAAGCAGGTAAGTATACTGAGCTTGAAAGTCAATTCTCATCATTGCCTGCATCGACGCAAGCAAGTTTAGTTTCAGGGATCGTGACTTACTTTGGCAATTCAACCACAACGAATGCAGACAAAGCTGTCTATTATCCGATGACAAGCTTTATTTATCAATCTTATATGGTCGCGAATTTTACATCAAATCCGTCTGTTCAAACTCTATTTGATGCAAGTAATTGGGTGAGCCTATTAGATCCAGCAACGCAAGATGCGGCGTATCAGACGATTGCAACAGACTTTTTGATGCTGCCAACAGCAACGCAAGCAACTATTACAGCGAGTATACAGGCTGGTCTTGAAGATGGAAGTATTACGCAAGCAGCGATCGATGGTTTTAATAAGGCTTTAGCTGCAATGGCACCATCAGACACTGAACTGTCCGATTTATTAAATCAATTAACGTCAGAAGAAACGCAGATATTCAATGAATATCAAAAAGAGCTCACTGCAGGTACTTTTTCAATTCAAGCAAACAATTTTTCTGCTATAGATCAGCTTAATAAAATCGCCCAATCATTAGGTTATTCTACGCCTCTTACAACAGATCAAATCAATGATTTAATGCCTTATGTAACAGATGCAACTCAAAAACAACTTCAATCAATGGCATCTTCAATTCAAGTCCAAGATCAACAGAGTAGCGCAATAGCTTCGCTTGCAGGCGTGAGTATTTTATATGCGATCGCGGCAGCAATGGTTGGTCTTTTGAAGAATGAACAAGATAAGCTTGATCAGGACAATGCTCTGTTTGTTGTTGCTCAAGATAAAGTTACAGCTATGAACAATGTGTCGAACTATTATTTGACAGATATTGAAGCCGGGAAATCAATTTCTCCTGAGAAATTTCAACTCTCTATTATTGCAGCTTACAATCCTGATGCTCTCGATGGGATCAATGCAAATCTGGCAAATCTGTCCCCACCAGAAGGTGTTGGTGATATCATTAATAAAATTCAAGGTGGGATCCCCTTGTCAGCAGATGAGAACACAATATTGGACCAAGGTTATCAAGCTGTTTTGTCTTCAAATTCGAGTATCGCGAGTGATTGGGCTGGTGCTGTTGATGTCGCAACTGTTCAAGCCAGTAAACCAGATTTGAAATTTGATACATCGACCTGGACTTATG
Source organism: Alphaproteobacteria bacterium (assembly GCA_018063245.1). Taxonomy (NCBI): domain Bacteria; kingdom Pseudomonadati; phylum Pseudomonadota; class Alphaproteobacteria; species Alphaproteobacteria bacterium. The sequence continues at coordinate 37,701 of JAGPBS010000003.1, forward strand.
ATACAGGAACGACTCCTCCCACATTGACATCGCCCACAAGTCTTGCGACAACCTTTAATAACATGGCGACAGATATCACAACAAATATAACCTCTGTCTCAAATATCATTACGCAACAATTGCAAGCCCAAATTAGTGAGGACACTCAAGAGCTTAACACAGTTATCACCACAGCAAATACACTGATCCAGCAATATGGACAATCATTGCTAACTGATGCTCAAAATATAAAATAAGGATGATGGAATGGTTCGTAGTATAAAAAATGAAAAAGATCTTTTACAGAATCAGATTGAGAAATTAAAAGAGCTTCTGAAAAAAGAATTGCAGAAACCTAATCTAAAGGCTGCACAAAGAGATGCAAAGTCAAAGTTGACGCCAGAGGAGCAAAGTATCATTGAAGAGAAAGTCACAAAGATTGTTGGCATTATTCAAGGCTCGGTTGAGCGCAAGAAACGAGAAATTGAAACAGCTGAATTTATGTCTCACACAAAAGAGGGTAAAGCATCTTCAAGTGTTAAAACAAAAAAGTCATTCAGAACCGGACGCGTTTAGATAAGAGGGATACTTTTAATAGAGGATTTCTTCTTTAATCGGACGTGATAAAAGGCCATTGAGCGTTTGGTCAATAGATGCTCCTTTAATCAGGACTTCATAGAGAGCCTCACAGGTTGGCATGTCAAGCTCGGGGTATTTTGCTTTAAGGGCAGGTATCGCTTCAACCGTTTTGAGCCCTTCACAAACGGTTTTTTTGTCCTGGATATAGTCAGCAAGACTTTGTCCTTGTCCCAAAGCATAGCCTAAAGACATGTTCCGAGATTCAAGACTATTGCAAGTGAGAGTCAAATCTCCGATACCAGCAAGACCCATAAGACTTTGGGGTTTTCCTCCCATTATATGACTTAATTGTGCCATCTCATTAAGGCCCCTGGTGATGAGAGCGGCACGGGCATTGTCTCCCCATTTTTTACCAAGAATGATACCGCAGCCAATAGCGATAATATTTTTAATGGCGCCTCCTATTTGAGCGCCGATGATGTCATCAGACCAGTAAGGTCTAAAAGTTTTTGTGGCAAATTCTTTACAGAATTCAAGGCCCTTTTTGTTGTCAGCATAAGCAAAAGTAAGTGCTGTGGGTAAATTAAGAGCAACGTCTCTGGCAAAGCTAGGGCCGGAGAGGATTGCAAGATTTGCATTTGGATTGATATCGTGAAGAAGTTCAGATGGTAATTTTGCGCTTTTGATATCAACGCCTTTTGAACAAATAACGATGAGTGTTTTAGGATCAATAAATTGATAGAGTTCTTTACTGATGGTGCTAATGTGTTGTGTTGGGCACACGAGAAGCAAAGTTGTAAAGTCTTCAAAATCTGCAAAAGAAGAGGTGGCTTTTATTCGAGGTGATAATTTATGATCTTGAAGATAGGTTTTATTTTCATGATTTTGATTGATTTGATCACGAACGTCGGTTTCAAAAGACCAGATCAGGATTTCAAATCCGGCGCGTTCAAAGGCGATTGCAAGGGCGCATCCCCAGGCGCCTGCGCCAATAATGCCTATTTTCTGTGTTTTGGTCATAAAGTTTTATCCATACGCATTTGATGATGAATACCACTTTAGAAAGAGGCGTCTTGAAAGGCAAGTGAAAAAGTTACTTGTTTTCGGAGTGTTGTGATTTTTCGTCTTTCATCCCAAGAAAGCCCTTCGTGGGATTGTTTTCATCGCTTTTATTGAGGATGTACCATCTGATGATGACAAAAATTGCTATCATTGCAGATAAAAATAAAATATTTTCAATCATAGGCGGCTCCTTTAAAGACTATGTTAAGAAGGGTGTCTTACGATGGTTCTCGAAAACAGTATAAAATGGATTTGTAAAGAATGAGAGATCTTTTCTTCGTCATTTTTGTAGGGGCATTATTGCCAGGTATTTTTTTACACCCTTTCACAGGGGTTTTAATGTATGTTTGGTTTTCTCTGATGAATCCGCATCAATTGACATGGGGCTTTGCTCAATCTATTCCAACAGCCTTTATTATTGCTTTGATGACCATGGTCGCATTTTTTCTTGATAAAAAAAGGTCTCTGCCAAAATCTCCTATTTTTGTTTTGATCTGTTGCTTTATGGTGACATTGACAATTTCAGCCATTTTCTCATTAACGCCAGAGATCTCATGGGATCTGTGGAATCGTTATATGAAGACACTCTTTTTTTGTTTGCTTGCCTTTATCATGATGACAACAAAACTGAGGGTGCAGGCTCTTGTTTGGGTAGCCATTGTATCTCTGGGGTATTTTGGTATTAAAGGTGGTGCCTTTTCGATTAACACATTAGGGCAGTACCGTTTCCAGGGCCCGGATGGTACTCAGATAGGCGATAATAACCATATGGCCTTGGCGCTTCTTATGACACTTCCTTTGATGAATTATTTACGTCTCACAACAAAGAATAAACTGGCGCAATATGTATTGTTGCTCTCGATGTGTTTAACTTTTTTGGCGGTGCTGACAACTTATTCTCGCGGCGGGATGATCGGTCTTGCTGCAGTGACCATTTTTCTGTGGTTTAAGAGTAAGCATAAAATGAGAAGTCTCTTATTTTTAAGTGTTCTAGCGATTGCGGCCCTGTCATTTATGCCGGATAAATTCTTTAATCGAGCTGATACGATTCAAACGGCTGAGAAAGATGATTCATTTCGTGGGCGCCTTGATGCTTGGCACTATGCTTGGAATGTTGCCCTTAGCAGGCCGATGACTGGTGGGGGGATTTCATCGACGATTGTTCCTTATATATTCCAAAAATATAATCAGGAGAGTAAAGTTACTCAAGGTGGTCGTGCAGCCCATAGTATTTATTTTCAGGTTCTGGGAGATCAAGGCTTTATTGGTCTCTTTATTTTTTTATCAATGATCACTATCTCTTGGTTCAATGGTTCTTGGCTTATCAAGAATACAAGAGGTCTTGCAGGTCATCTCTGGGTCCAGGAGCTTTCAAAAATGCTTCAGGTGGGGGTAATTGCTTATATTGTTGCCGGAGCGGCTCTTTCAATGGCTTATTATGATTTGTTTTATATTTACGCAATTATCCTTGCGCGCCTAAGGTTGATGGTGCAGGAAGTAATTGTCAATAATCGAATACAAGGCTTACCCTCTATCGCTCAGGTGATATCGAGATGAATTATAAATGTTTTTTGATCTAACAAAGAATTAATTTTTCTATGATAAAATAATCAACAAAGAGGAGACTGAGAATGAATAAAACTAAGCGTTTGATTGTCGTTGAATTTAATGAGCTTTGCCCATCTTTATTGCAGAGATGGATGGGGGAAGGCATATTGCCGAATTTCAAAAAGTTTTATGATCATTCCATTTCATATGTGACTGAGGCTGACTCAGATCCGCCGCATCTAGAGCCGTGGGTGCAATGGTATTCATTACATACAGGCTTAGATTTTGAACAGCACCAAGTAAAAAATCTAACAGATGGTCCTCGAGCAAAGTTTCCTGACATCTGGTCTGTTCTTCATAAAAATGGCAAGACGGCCTCGAGCTGTTCAAGTATGAATGTTAAGGGGTTTGAAAATGAGGGGTCATTTTTCATCCCAGATCCATGGTCGACAACGGAAAAAGCATATCCTGAAAAGCTCAATAAATTATATAGGTTTGTTTCAAATAGAGTTCAAGAATATTCAAATAAGTCAAACAAGCCAAGCTTTACTGAGTCGCTCGGGTTTTTGTTTTTTTGTCTGACCCATGGTTTAAAAATATCTACATTGTTCAAAATTGCGTTTCTCCTCTTTGAGGAGAAAGTTGTTAATCCTGGGATGGCTTGGAAAAAAGCGGTTGTGTTAGATTGGATATTAACAGATATTTTTAAATATTTTTGGAAGAAAACAAAGCCTGAGTTCGCGACCTTTTTCTTAAATAGTACAGCGCATTTCCAGCACGGCTATTGGAGATATTTTGAACCTGAAAAATTCGAAGTTAAGCCTTCAAAGACTGATGTGGATAGGTATCAAGGTGCCATTAAGTTTGGATATTGTAATATGGATATAACATTGGGCAAGCTATTAGAGTTGGAAGATGAGAATACGACTTTTATTTTCGCCACGGCTTTGAGTCAGCAACCGTTCTTAAAATATGAGGGGATTGGTGGTCAGCATTTTTATAGGCCGTATGATATTGCAAAATTTTTAAATCATATAGGTGTTGCCTATGAGAATTGTCAGCCAGTGATGACTCATCAATTTATATTGCACTTCGAGACCTCAGAGAAACGTCAAAATGCAATGGAAATTCTAACGTCACTTCATGCTGGAGAGCAACCTGTCATGAATGTTATAGAAAACGTAGGCAATTCACTTTATATTGGTTGTCAGTTGCGTCAGGAAATGCCTGAGGATCTATTGATCTGTTTTAAAGGTCTGGCCTCTAAAAATGAAAGTTTTTTTGATTGGTTTTATGAGATTGAGGAAATTAAGAGCGGCTGTCATCATAAAGATGGGGCTCTTTGGTTTAGAATCGGTAAGAAAAAAGAAGTTTCGTCTAAAATACCTCTTCGTGATATATTCCCAACTATATTGGACATGCTGGATGTTGATTATAAGCCGTCAGAGGGGCATCCTTTCAAAGGTCAGAGTTTAATGAAGAGTTGGTGAATTGCAAATTGAATCGCCCTCTCCCTAAGGGGATTTTAGATTCTTTTACTTTGTGATTGATTTTTCTTCCAAGCTGTTTAAAAATAACGTATCTTTGTTATGGCTAAAGGGCTATATAGAAAACATACATTCAGGTCTTCACATTTAACAACAGCTGTAGGTTATCATGAAATTAACAATCGAACGCGCAGCTCTCGTCAGAGCTCTCGGACATATTCAAAGTATCGTTGAAAAACGGAACACCATTCCAATCCTCTCAAATGTGCTCATCAGAGCAACGGAAGGTGCTGTGCAATTCATCGCAACGGATATGGAAATTGAAGTGATCGAAACCGCCCCAGGGCAGGTCGAACGCGAAGGAAGTGTTACAACTTCAGCTATTAAGCTCTATGAAATTTCAAAAAAGTTACCAGATGGTGCGCAAATTCAGTTGATCCAACCAGAAGGCGAGATGATTCTTCAGGTTAAGTCAGCCAAATCCAATTTCAAACTAGGGTGCCTTCCTGTCTCCGATTTTCCATTGATGCCAGTTGAGCAAAGTGAACGTCAGCTTGATATTCCATCGCAGGGGCTCAAAAACCTTATTGATGCGACTAAATTCTCAATGTCAAATGAAGAAACACGCTTCTATTTGAACGGCATCTATTTCCATACCTTGCTTGATGATAATGGAAAGAAAATTTTAAGAGCTGTCGCAACCGATGGTCACCGTCTGGCGCAATCAGATATCGCTCTTGAGAATCAAGATCTTGATGTTCCTGGCATTATACTGCCTCGTAAAACGGTCAATGAGCTTTGCAAGCTGATTGATAATGCAGCTGATGTTGTTCATGTTGGCCTGTCTGGGACTAAAATTCAGTTCTCATTCGATACGATTGAACTCAAATCAAAATTGATTGATGGATCCTTCCCTGATTATGAGCGCGTGATTCCAAAGGAAAATTTCAAAAAATTACGTGTCAATACAGATCTCTTTGCAAAGGCCGTTGACCGTGTGGCAACCCTTTCAAATGAGAAATCACGTGCCATTAAACTTGATATTCGTCCAGGACAAATGATCCTCTCAGCAACCAGTGCAGACTCAGGTAGTGCTGTTGAAGAGCTTGATGTTGAGTATCAGGAAAACGAGATGGCTGTTGGTTTTAACGCAAAATATGTTCTTGATGTCGCACAGCAAATGCGCGGTAAAGAAATTCAGCTCGATTTTTCAGAGCCTTCTGCACCAACCATTCTACGTGAAATTCAGGACGGAAAATCTCTTTATGTTCTTATGCCCATGAAGGTGTGAGTTTAATTCTTCTAACTTTCTATGAAATGGGCCTGTAAATATGGCCCATTTTCTTTTCTTCTTTGGTAATTCTAGGTAATTTCCCTGATGGCGACTTCTTCCTTATTCATTCAACATTTGCATCTGCATCAATTTCGATCGTATCCCGCGCTTCATCTTGATGTTAATGATCAGATTGTCGTTTTGGCTGGGCCAAATGGAGCAGGGAAAACCAATGTGCTCGAAGCTCTATCGCTCTTAACGCCGATGGGCGGCTTTCGTAAGGCGAGCCTTGAAGATTATAGTCATGTGGCAAATGGGTCTTTTGAGGCTGATATTGCTCCCAAGGGCTGGGCAATCAATGCTCATTTCGAGACCATTTACGGATCGCAAAAGGTACAGGCTGCATTGGTGAGACGTCAGGATGAAGCTTCAGAGGGCGATGACCTTGATGATGAAGATACGGATGTGAATGGCCGTAAAAGATCAAGTCGCGCCTTTAAGGTGAATGGAAGGCCTCTGAAGACGTCAGCTGAATTTGCATCCTATATTCATATGATTTGGCTTACCCCGCAAATGGACAGGATATTTATTGATCAGGCTCAATATCGTCGGCGTTTTTTCGACCTTCTTGTCAGTAACTTCGATCCCCAATTTTCAGGTCTTTTAACGAAATATAGCCGCCTCTTGCGTGATCGCGCGAAGCTCTTGAGAGAGCGGCATCCTGATATGCGCTGGATTCGTGTCATCGAAGAGCAGATTGTACAAATTGGCGTTGCTTTGTCGGCGGCGCGTCTTGATTTTTTAAGGTGCTTTGAGCCTTATCTGCGCCATGCTTCAGAGTCCTTCGCATCGCCTCTTATTTCAATTAGCAATTGGGTTGAAGAGTCTCTCTTAGTGAGCCCTGCGATTAAGGTTGAGGCTGAGTGGTTATCTAAGCTCGAGAAGTCAAGGGCGATTGATATGGAAACAGGCGGTGCTCAAGTGGGCTCCCACAAAATGGATTTGGCGGTTTTTCATCCGGATAAAAAAATACCGGCAAAACATTGCTCCACGGGTGAGCAAAAATCATTCTTAATATCAATGATTTTGGCAGAGGCAAAAATGCTTAAAGCCGAAAAAGGCATAGAGCCTATTTTGCTTCTTGATGAAGTTGCTGCGCATCTTGATGAGCATAAGAAAAGAGCTCTTTTCGAGGAGATACTAAAAACAGGGGCGCAAACATGGATAACAACCACAGAACACAATCTCTTTAGTGCTTTTCAGGAAAAACTATGCTACTATAATGTCCTACCTGGGACAATTACGAAAATGCTCGTATAATCCGCAGAAATATTTTAAAATGTGAGTCAGAATAATGTCAGAGCAAGCACTTAAAAAAGAGATGGATAATTTGACCAATCAGAATGAAGAAATAAATCCTGAAAAAATGACTCAGGAATATGATGCTGAATCAATTAAAGTTTTAAAAGGTCTTGATGCTGTTCGTAAAAGGCCTGGCATGTACATTGGTGATACTGATGATGGATCAGGGCTTCACCATATGGTTTATGAAGTTGTTGATAATGCAATCGATGAATCTTTAGCGGGGCATTGTGATCATGTTGATGTGGTCCTGAATTCTGATGGATCGGTGACAGTGCGTGATAATGGGCGCGGTATCCCAGTTGATATGCACTCAGAAGGTGTTTCTGCTGCTGAAGTCATTATGACTCAGTTACATGCAGGTGGTAAGTTTGACCAGAATTCTTATAAAGTATCTGGCGGTCTACATGGCGTGGGTGTTTCTGTTGTAAATGCTCTTTCTGAGCGCCTCGATCTTAAAATTAAGCGTAACGGTAAATTGTGGTTTATGCGGTTCCGTCATGGTGTTGCAGAAGCCCCTTTGAAAGCAATTGATGATGTTCCGGCAACTGAAACAGGAACAGAAGTTACTTTTTTGCCATCAACAGAAACTTTTACACAGACAGAGTTTGACTTTTCTAGGCTTGAGCATCGTTTACGGGAATTAGCTTTTTTGAATTCTGGCGTCCGCTTGATTCTCTGCGATGGCAGAATGCCAGAGGAGAAAAAGACTGATCTTCAATATCAAGGAGGCCTTGAGGCTTTTGTTGAATGGCTGGATAGAGCAAAAACAGCTCTTCACAAACCATCAATTTCTATGTTAAAGAAACAAGATGATATTACTGTTGCAGCAGCGATGCAATGGACAGACAGTTATCATGAGAATGTTCTTTGCTTTACAAATAATATTCCGCAAAGGGATGGCGGAACGCACTTAGCTGGCTTTAGAGGTGCATTGACACGTGTTGTGAACCAGTATGCAGAAACATCTGGCATGCTCAAGAAAGAAAAAATCGCAATTACAGGTGAAGATATTCGTGAGGGAATTACGTGCGTTTTATCAGTGAAAGTGCCTGATCCAAAATTCTCATCTCAAACAAAAGATAAGCTTGTGTCATCAGAGGTCCGTCCTGCTGTTGAATCTGCGATCAATGCAGCACTGTCAGAGTGGTTTGAAGAGCATCCAACTGAAGCTAAAAAAATTGTCCAGAAAGTATGTGAAGCTGCAGCTGCCAGAGAAGCTGCGCGTAAAGCAAGAGAGCTGACCCGTCGTAAAGGCGCGCTTGATTTTACATCATTGCCTGGAAAACTGGCAGATTGCCAAGAAAGAGATCCCGCCAAATCTGAATTGTTCCTCGTTGAGGGAGATTCTGCGGGTGGCTCAGCAAAGCAAGGCCGTTCACGTCAATTCCAAGCAATTTTGCCTTTGCGTGGTAAGATCTTGAACGTTGAGAGAGCACGTTTTGATAAAATGCTCTCATCACAAGAAATTGGAACGCTCATTACAGCTTTAGGGACCAGCATTGGTCATGAAGAATTTAATCTTGAGAAATTGCGTTATCATAAAATCATTATCATGACCGATGCTGACGTCGATGGTAGCCACATCAGAACGCTGCTATTGACATTTTTCTATCGTCAAATGCCTCAGTTGATTGAGCAAGGTAACCTTTACATTGCTCAGCCGCCTCTATATAAAATTAAACGTGGCACCGCCAAAGAACGCTATTTGAAAAATGATAGAGCTCTCGAGAATTATTTAATTGAGCAAGGAACAGCTGATGTCACTCTTGAATTTAATAATGGTCAAGTGCTTGATAGCGAGACTTTGCGTCAGTATGCAGAAAGTGCGCGTCAGTTAAAACCTCATCTTGAAAAATTAGCTCAAAGAGTTGGTGATGTAGACTTAACAGAGATGGCTCTTCTGCATGGCATTTTAACGCCAGATATGTTTGAACAGGGTGATGAAGCGACTAAAAAAGCTTCTTTAGAAGAGTTTGTTAAATTCTTACAAGAAAAAGAGCAGTCTCTTTATGGCATTCATGCAGGAGCATGGAAGGCAGATTATGAACTTGATCGTGGGTTTATTTTGTCTTTGACCAAAAGAAGCGTAACGAGCGTTTTCAAGATCAATCGCGATATTGTAAATTCACTTGAATCACGCCGTATTTATGCACTGAAATCAAATGTGTCAATTTATAAAAATGCAGTTGGACGTTTGCTCTATCGTGGCAAGGAACAGGCTTTGATTTCAGGGCCCATGAGTCTTTATGAAGCCATTATTGTGATTGGCAGACAAGGCGTGAATATTCAGCGCTATAAAGGTCTTGGTGAGATGAATGCTGAACAACTTTGGGATACAACATTAAATCCTGAGAATCGTGTTCTCTTGAAGGTCCAAGTGAATCACACGGATAAGGCTGATGAGATCTTCTCAACCCTCATGGGTGATGTTGTTGAGCCGCGTCGTGACTTTATTCAGGGTAATGCGCTAAAGGTGTCGAACTTAGACGTGTAATCAATAAGACTGCTGTGAAAATCTAATCCGCGTCACTCAGAGGGCCTGAAGGGCCCGTGGAGTCTCTGCAGCTTCTCAACAAAATTGTGCTAGTTGTTGATTACATAAGATTCCACGTCGCCTTGCGGTGACTCTGAATGACGGAAGAAAGTCGTAATTTTGGTTTCATTAGACTTTCGCAGCAGTCTCATCAATGTAATTTCTGGCCATTCGGTACAGCTGAGCTGGGAGAGATCAGAACGATATCTCCTTTTTCATCAGAAAAGCCGAGCAGTAAAAATTGCGAGATGAAACCAGCAATATTTCTCTCCCCTAAATTGACGCAGCCTGCAACGTGTTTGCCAATCAAAGTATCCGGACTATAATGGACCGTTACTTGTGCCGATGTTTGCAGAACGCCAATATCTTCGCCAAAATCAACCCAGATTTTATAGGCTGGCTTCTTTGCTTTTGGGAAGAGCTCTGCCTTCATAATTGTGCCTGAGCGTATTTGGACGCGCTCAAAATCGTCATACGAAATTGTCATGTTATTAGCTTTCTTAGAAACAAAGGAGAGCAATTGAGAAAATAAGGCCTGACCAGATCAGAGAGATCACGCAGTAGCCCATAATATCTTTGACCTGAAGACCTGCAATAGAGAGAGCAGGAATGGCCCAGAAAGGCTGAATCATATTGGTCCACTGGTCGCCCATCGCAACCCCCATAGCAACGCGTGCCATATCAGCATTAAGTTTGAGAGCAGCTTCAGCAGCAATTGGTCCTTGAATAGCCCAGCCACCGCCGCCTGATGGTACAAAGATGTTCAAAATGCCTGAGCTGATGAATGACCAGAAAGGAAGTGTTTTAGCTGTTGAGAATGTTAAGAACCAGTCGATGATGAGTTTTCCGACGCCTGAATCAAGCATGAGTCCCATAATTCCTGCATAAAAAGGGAATTGAATCATGATTGGGCCTAGTGATGCTGCTGCATGTGAAACAAGATTCACAAAGTGGATAGGTGATCTTGCGCACAAAATGCCAAGTAGTAAAAAGGTGAAATTGACAAGGTTTAGATCAAGGCCAGCCTTTAGAATAAAGCAATGATGAATGATATAAACAAGTCCTATCAGGCCGAAGATAATGTTGAGCAATCTCGAATTTTCTACCCATCCTGCAGGTGTCTTGATGAATTCGTGCTTTTCTGTATCGTTTGTTGTTGATTCATCTTCAAAGACCAGATCTTTGCTCATTGGAAAACAATCTATTTTCTTTGGTTTTAAAAGCATCATGACAATTGGCATTGTGAGAATGACAATGGCAGCTGTTGTTAAATTCCAAGCAGAAAAAATTGTTTTTGAAACAGGAACCTGTCCCATCATTTCAACGAGAAGATGATCAGGTGATGCAATCGAAAGACCGATGGTTGCAGAAAGACCTTGATGCCAAACCACAAAGCCAGAATAGGCTGTTGCAATCAAAAGTGGATAGTGAACTTTGATTTTTTTCTTGTAGCAGATTGAAGCAACTTCACGTGCAATAATGGCACTCACAATGAGACCAATTCCCCAATTGATAAATGAACCAACGGCTGCAATGAAGCCAACAATCAGATAGGCAGATGATGAGGTCCGAACAAGATTTGCAGATTTGCTCAAGAGCATTCGTGCAATAGGGGTATGAGCAAGTACATGACCTGTAATGAGTGTCATTCCGATTTGGGCTGTAAAAGCCAGGAGTTTCCAGATATTGCTACCCCAGATTTGAGTTGCTTCAATAGGGCTTGTATGGCCAGCACCAATTGCAAAGCCAAAAGTGACAAGAGTTAATAGGAGAGCGAAAATGAAAGGATCAGGCATCCATCTGTTAAAAAGGCGTACAAAGGGAAGGGCGATTCTGCTCATCATGATAAGGCTCCTTTTTGTTATAACAAACGCCATTTTTAAATGATCCAAACGGATTTTTCAAGACTCGGCTTTACGCACCTATTTATATAGGCTTACGCAGCCTGACTTTTAAATCCATTTGTCTGATTTAATCTGACGATTGTTATTATTTCACGTTGTTATAGACGATCTCAAGAATTTTATCCTGTAAGTCTCGATATTTTTTCTGCTTTTCAGTGAAGTTGTTCATCATAATGACAACGACATAAGCATTTTGGCCTTTTTCCATATAGCCTGCCAAGGTTGAAATGCCTTTCATGGATCCTGTTTTTCCATAAAATTTTCCGCGCAGATTTGTTTCTGTATGTCGGTATTGAAGAGACCCATCAATGCCAAGTTGTGGGAGAGAGTAATAAAAATGATCTCCCGTTCTAGGATCGTAATAAGCGCTTTCTAAGAGTCTTGCCATTTGGATTGGTGTAAGGGCATTGTATCGTGAAAGGCCCGATCCATCAGTCATGATAGCCCCTTTAAAATCAATATTATAGGCTTGACCCAAAGAGGTTAAAATGGATGATCCAACAGTGCCCCATTGATTTTGGCCTTTATGGGTTCCAATTTTGATATAAAGAGCATCGGTTGGTAGATTTTTTGATTTTTTGAGAATTGGTTTTAAGATCGATTTTAATGGAACCGATTTTGTGCTCGCAATTTCAGTCACACCTTCAGGCAAAGGGCCATGGTGAAGGTCGTGGTCTTTGGTAAGGCTTGTTTGTGTCAAGATGGCTCTGACTTTCTCATCGATATAGCCTTCAAGATTGCCTGGTGCTCTGCGTGCAGTATCAGCCTTGTAACTAGCGTCGGCCTTTTTGGCAAGACTTGTTTGTTTTTCATCATCAATATCAACGCAATTTTGATCTAAAATGCCATAACCGACGGGTGATGCATAGCAATAGTATGTATCGCCAACAAGCCAACCAGGGGCTGTTGGGGTGAAATGATTACGAGGAAGCGTCACATGAAGTTTCCTAACGCGGCTATTTTCACCAAGCTTTTGTTTCGCGTTTTGAAACAGCTGCAAAAGTCGGCTGCTGGTGAGTGTTGGGTCACCTTCAAATTTGAGATAAAGATCATAACTACCGTCTTCATTTTTGCGCGAGTGGATTGACGTATTGTAAGTATAATCAGCCCCTAATTCACGCAAAGCCATAATGGATGTGATCACTTTTGTTGTGCTCGCAAGCGTAAAGAAACGATCTCCTTTAAGGGCAACAACAGGCTCACCCTTCGAGGCCGTGCTATGGAGAGGGATAACAGCAACGCCCACATTCAAGCTCGGATTGCTTGCCTTCACAGAAGCTTTAATTGTTTGCTGAAGATTGTTATTCAATGCTTGAGCTGAGTCTTGGAATGCTATGACAAGCGAAAAGGAGAAAAAGAGGGTGCAAAGAAAATTCTTTATCATCTGGGCCCTATTATTTTTGTTAATGATTGATTTGGATTATCTCTTATCTCTTTATAGTATATTACCTTTCCGATTGCCAGTGTCTATTTGTAAAAAATGAGAATATCTCTTTGAGCTCTGTAAGTCATTGTGTTTTATCAATTATTTTCCTTTCTTTGGGCTCGTTTTTGTCTTTTCGGGGGATTGTCTTGGACGCTTTGAACACGTTTATTTGACTCACACTTTTCTTCATGATTTTTTCTAGCCTCATTGAGTTCATTTTCTAAAAATAGAATGCGCTCTGTTAATGAATGATTTGTTTGTCTTAAAGCGTCAGCATCAGCTTCATAAACCTTGATGATCGACTCGTGTGATTGCTGTAAAGCCCTTATGGCTTCTTCATGTTTTTGCTCCATCGATTGGATTTTTGAAACAATGAAATCCCATTCAGGAGTCAGTTTTTTTTGCCCTGATTGTGATGAAGACGGAGATGGCGTTGAGGAGGGGGATGGTATAGCCGGTTCTGTTTGAGGCAGAGCCCATGGCTTAACGATTTCAATTTCGAGTGGTGTGGCTTCGTAGGGATTATGTATTTGATGCAAAAAATAAGTATTAAGCTCATATACCGCTTTTGGGTTACCTTGTTTGGCTGCTTTTTGAAGCCACTCGATCGCTACATCACGTTTTGTTTTAACCTCAACACCATAATTATAACAATAACTCATCATCATTTGCGCTGGTGCAAAGCCTTGTGTTGCTGATAATTCTAAAAGTTTGAAAGCCACTTTGTTATTATATTGATGCTTTGATCTATCCTGAACAGTCATATCTGTCGGTAAGGTGTCGGCGGGAATCATATACTTACAAGCGTTTAGAAAATTGAGAAGGCCCTTATTGCTTTTTATCGTTTCGGGTAATCTATTTTGCTGTTGAGGAGAGAGATATACAATAGATCGGTCAAACAATGAAAGATTCTGGGTTATGATTTGCTTTTGATGAATGCTGACATTGTTTGGGGGTGTTGAGCACACTTTCAAAGTGGGGCCAATCTCAAGTTCATAAAAGTAAAAAGTAAAATATTGATCCGTCCGTTGTGTCTGTTGAAGATGTGCCATCATAAAATCCCTTTTTTTATAAGTTTTTCATTTGATTTTTTTATTGCTCATATCCCATAAAGTATCAATTTGATCAGATTGTAAAAGCGGAAGATTGGCCTTGATCGTAGCATCATCCCAATCCCACCATTTGATCTGGAGGAGCTTTTCTATTTTGTCATCAGAGAATCTTTTTTTGATCAGTTTTGCAGGATTGCCACCCCAAATTTCATAGGGGCCGACATTTTTGGTGACAACAGATCTGGTTGCGATCACAGCACCATCAGCAATATGAACACCTGGCATGATCATGGCTTCTGCACCAATCCAAACATCATTGCCGATAATGGTATCGCCTTTTAATATTTGTCCTTTGGGCATGACGGTTGAAAAAATGTCATAGTCATCGCCAAAACAACTTAAAGGGTATGAGGATATCCAGTTGTAATTATGTTCTTGTGTTCCGCCCATCATGATTTTGGCACCTGTTGCAATGGAGCAGAACTTTCCGATAAAGAGTCTGTCAACTTCGTGAGCTTCTTTAGTATCGTCCAGTTCATCTAAGTACATAATGCAATCTTTAAAAGGCCTATCATGGTAATAGCCGGCATAATATGTATGCTCTCCAATGATGATGTGTTTGGATTTTATATGGTCTTTTAAGAGAACCCAGCCTCTATAAGTTGGGTGAGGGGTTGCCATTGGTGTTCCTTGTTTTTTGTATGGTATTCCAGAAACTATAGAAAGACAATGCCCAATGATCAAGAGCGAACTTGATTATTTGACAAAAAAACCAAAAGGCACAACAACATCTTGTCCATTGATTTTGACTTGAGCGAAAAGTTTTACAAAACCTGGATGTGTTGGTTCATAATGAAATTCAAGAGTCGGTCCGCCTCTGTCTTGATCAGTCTTGGGTTCTGCGCCCATGGGGTGAGCATGATTGATGGTTTTAAAGTCAGCAGAAAAAGCAACAATATGAGCAAAAGCACCCATGACTGGCTCTAAAGATTTAATGGGCCTCTGTTTCAGATCTCTCACAACAATCTTCCCCATAACAGGTGCGCCAGCCGTGATTACTTTTTTGTCAAAACTTAAGGCAAAAGAGTAGGGATAAACTGTGCTACGCAGAGCAAGCTTTTCAGTCGGTTTTGCTGCCTCGGTACCTGTAATAAGATCTGTCATCAAATAGCTTTGCTGATTTGTTGTTTTGGGCGTTATATCGACCCACATTTTGTAATGTGCATTTGGCTTTGGTGTAAAGGAGAAAGAATATTGCCCAGGTGTTGATTTTGCCTCTGGGTGGATGTGATGGTAATCATCCAGTGCTTCATTGATGATGAGCAGGTGAAGTTTCTTTGTATGGACTTCTGCAAGATCATCAAGTGTTAAAGGTGCTTGATCAGCCTGATTCTCGAGTGAAAAGGTGACTTCTTTCTGAGAGCCATTATCTTTAACCTTGTTAATGATAATGGCGTAAGAGGCTGGTGCTTCAGCAATATTCTCATTACTGTTCATGGTTTGGTGTGATTGATGCTCAGGTTCCTGGGAAATATCTTCTGCCGCATATGATGTTGCGGAAAGAAGCATCAAAAGGCCAGATAATGTAAAGAAGGCGAGAGTCAAAAATCGATTCAATTGATGGAGAGGAGATGTTTGAGGTGCGGGATTCATTTTAAAGATCTGTTGCAGTCTGTGTGTTAAGTGTGTGATGAAAATGTCTGTAGTCTTCTTTGCTGTGGTCTGCGACGTTGCGTCACAATCAATATTGAAACTTACTCTGCGGTGTACTATAGCCAGCAGATAGAGCAACGTTTCGTCTTACTTTGCTGCTGCTTGTACCTTTGCTTTTGGCAATAGTGTTGTTTTAGGCGTCAGCGTTTTAATCTGGCTGTAGTTTTTAGAAAGATCATGAATCTTAGCTTGAAGAATTTGAAGGTTTTTCTTGTCGAGCTTTTCACCTGTTGGCAGGTTGACAGCTTTCGGATTCACTTGAACATTGTTGACAAGGACTTCATAGTGTAAATGATTACCGGTTGCATGGCCATCTGAACCAACATAACCAATAACATCACCCTGGCGTACTCTCATGCCTTCCTTAACGTTTTTTCCGAAGCCACTCATGTGCCCATAAGCAGTCGAATAGGTTGCATTGTGTGCAATGCGGATATAACGACCAAACCCATTTTTGCGTTTTGCTTCTTTGATGACACCATCAGCTGCAGCAACAATTGGTGTTCCTTTAGGGGCTGCGTAGTCAATCCCTTTATGAAGCATGCGAGAGTGATGAATTGGGTGTACTCTGTATCCATATTGAGATGAAATGCGTGCATTTTTCACAGGCTGGACCAAGAAAGATCTTTTGTAGCTATTGCCTTGACGATCGAAGTAGTCTGTATGTCCATCCGGGAAGTCATATTTGAAAAGCTCATACGTTTTGCCTTTGACTTCAAAAGCAGCATAGATAAATGGACCTGTTTTGACACGTTTGCCATAATTGTCATGCGATTCTTCGTACAAAACTTTGAGCTGATCGCCAGCCTTTACATCTCTTCTAAAATCAAATTGATGGGAAAATTTCTGTGCAAGTGACTGAATAATCTCAGATGGGATATTGTGTTTTTTACCTGTTGTGTAGAGATTGCCCTCAATGTTTGCAATCTTCAATTCAACAACGCGGTTCACCTTTTTCTTTTCAACCATAACATCATACTTGCCTGTCCCGTTATCAACAACATGGATTGTTGATGTATGTCCTTGCGGGATAGACAGTCTTTTCAGAACAGTTTCATCTTCGTCATTGGTGTAGTTTAGCTCAATTTCTTCACCAGGCCTTAGATGGTTCACTGGGATTTTCTTTGATTTTAAGAGTTGGCTAACTTCTGAAATTTGAGTGTCTGGGATGTTATGACGCTTTAAAACGTCAGAAAGTGTGTCGCCATCGAGAAAGGTTTCGATCTCTTGAAGAATAGATTTGTCACCCTTTGATGCCTTTTTAGCAGAGGATGATTGATCGACCAGGGTCTTTTGGAATGAGGTTGCAACATATGAGGAACCATTTGATTCCGCTTGCTCAATGAACTCAGCATTATGGGGTGCTGTGATATTTGAAAGGGTTTTGTTTATACAAAACAAGCCAACAGCAGCAGAAAAAGCAACAAATGCATAGGTTAGATATTGTTTAGGTATACTTCTCACTCAGCCAATCCCAGGTTCTTATTTGTATTTTGTTTATATAGTGCTTATATGTTTAACCTATAATTGTTAAATTTTCAGTTAATGTCAATGAGAAATGTTAGTAAATCAGAAAAAAGTGAAAAAAAATGAAAAAAGTGAAAAAAAGGGCTTGCAAAAGGTTTTAAGAGGGTATATAAATTCCATTACCGAAACGAAATGCCTTGATGAGAGGCGGTAAGATCTGAAAAACAGTAAGCTAGATAAGGGAGTTGGATGGTAGCAGAATTATTGATTTACAAAAAACAGTAGTTCGTATCAAACACTCTTAGAAGAGTAGAAGAAACAACTTATGAGTTTGTTATTTC